>CAZPEJ010000677.1:0-3190 GCA_964585465.1 uncultured Ardenticatenaceae bacterium | reverse complement strand
CTGCTCAAAACGCGGCTGACCGTGTAGAGGGTGGTGCCGGTCATTTCGGCCAGGTGTTGGCGGGAGAGGGGCATATCAATCAACACCCCACCCTCCACCTTTTTACCCACCTGCCGCACCAGCCGCAGCAAGGTGCGGGCAATGCGCCGTTCTACCCGTTCGGTTGCCAGTTCGCGGTAACGGTCTTGTAACTCGGCAAAACGACGCGCCACCAGGTTAAGGCCATTGAGGGCCAGACGGGGGTATTGCAGCATCAAGTGGGTGATGGAGGGAGCATCCCAACCCAGAGCCAGACAATCTTCCATTGCTTCCACAGAGATAGGGTAGGCCATGTTGCTGAGGGCCACGATGATACCCAGCCCTTCACCTGGCCCAGCAATGTGGACGATGATTTGATGCCCTTCAGGGGTCACCTGGGTGAGGCGGGCACGACCTTGTAGCAGGATGTAGAAACAGGTAGCGGGTTCGCCTTGATGAAAAAAGTAGCTGTTTTGGAGGATTTGTTTTTGTTTGGCTGCCTGGAGGATAGAAGGGAAATCGGCCGTTTCCAGCCCACGAAAAAAGGGAGATTTTTGTATTATGGAAAAAACATCAGCCTCGTTCATCGTGGCTGAATCTTAACACGAACAAGGGAAACGTGAAATGTGAAACGTGAGGTGTGAAACGTGAGGTTTTGCTCACGTTTCACGTTTTGTTTTATCAGGCAAAAAATTTTCGTTGGTTTACCAGGTTATTGCTGGCATGAAACGGCCGTTCTGCGGATACACCTGGGTTTGGGGTAATCGTCACTTTGTTTTCGCGCACATCCAAAGCAACTGGCGAGGTAAAGGGCTGAGGTTCTTTGTTTTCCAGCAGCGCGATTTTTAACACCTCGTCCAGGTGTGCCACCGGAATGAGGGTCAAATCTTGCCGCACCCGTTCGGGTAAATCGGGAATATCTTTGGCGTTGTCTTTGGGCATAATAACCGTTTTGATGCCTGCCCGATGGGCTGCGATGGTTTTGGACTTTAAGCCGCCAATGGCTAACACCTTGCCCCGCAGGGTGACTTCACCGGTCATTGCCACATCCCGCCGCACAGGCCGACCCGTAAAAGCAGAGATAACGGCCGTTGTCATGCTAATGCCAGCACTTGGGCCATCTTTAGGCGTAGCCCCGTCAGGAATGTGGATATGGATATTTACCTTGTCAAAAATGCCGGGGTCCAGATTTAACATCCGTGCATTAGCCCTGGCATACGTCAAGGCAGCCTGGGCCGATTCGCGCATCACATCACCCAGAGAGCCAGTAAGCGTAATTCGGCCGTTTCCCTCACTCAAACTCACCTCAATCGCCAAAATATCTCCACCAAAAGCATTCACAGCCAGCCCAGTCACCACCCCAACTTCATCCTTTTCTTCCGCCACCCCATGAGTAAACTTCTCAGGCCCTAGAAAATCATTAATTTCTTCTGGTGTCACCACAAACGGGCCACTCTTTCCACCCGCCACCTTCACCGCCAGCTTTCGCACAATAGAACCAATCGTCCGTTCCAACTGCCGCACCCCCGATTCACGCGTGTAGTGGCGAATCACATGGCGCAACGCTAAATCATCCAATTGGATGTCAGCCTCCTTCAGCCCATGATGCTCCTTCTGTTTTTTCAGCAAATACCCGTTGGCAATAGCAACCTTTTCATCCTCAATGTATCCCGGCATGTAAATCGTCTCCATACGGTCAAAAAGAGGGGCCGGAATGGTATTCACCTGGTTCGAGGTAGTAATAAAAATCACCTGGCTTAAATCAAATGGCACTTCCAAATAATGATCCGTAAAGTTGTGATTTTGCTCCGGGTCTAACACCTCCAGCAACGCCGCCGAGGGATCACCCCGCCAATCGGAGCCAACCTTGTCAATCTCATCCAGCACAATGATAGGATTTTTTGTTTGCACATCGCGCAACGCCCGAATGAGTCGCCCCGGAATCGAACCAATGTAGGTGCGGCGATGCCCCCGAATTTCTGCTTCGTCGCGCACCCCGCCCAGGCTAATGCGAACCACCTTGCGCCCCATTGCCCGCGCCACCGAGGTAGCAATAGAGGTTTTACCGACTCCTGGCGGCCCGTTCAGGTTAATGATGGCCCCTTTCATCTGCGGGCCAGCCAGTTTTCGCACTGCGACATACTCCACAATACGATCTTTCACATCATCCAGGCCGTAATGGTCTGTGTCTAACACCTCGCGCACATGGTGAATGTCCAGGTTATCCTCGGTGGTTTTGTTCCAGGGGAGTTCGGTCAACCACTCCATATAGGTGCGAATGACGCTGGCTTCGGCCGATTGTGGCCCCTGATATTCTAGTCGTTTGAGTTCTTTATTGGCTCGTTCGCGCACTTCGTCGGGCATACCGGCCGTTTCTACCTTTTGCCGCAACTGTTCAATCAGGTCGTCACTTTCTTCGCCCAACTCTTTGCGAATCGCCTTCATCTGTTCGCGCAACAAAAATTCCCGTTGGGCTTTATCCGCCCCGGAACGGGCATCTTGCTGGATTTTGTTTTTAACTTCGGTAATGCGTAACTCTTGCTGGATATAATCAATAATCACGCGCAACCGTTCCAGACCGCTGGTATTGGTGAGCAAGTCAACTTCTGTTTCAAAGGGCAGGTTGAGCAGCCCGGCCACATAATCGGCCAACTCTCCGGCTGTGCGTTTGCTGCGAGTCATTGCCATCACTTGTTGATTGGCCTCGCCCAATGTTTCGGCGTACTGCTCCAGATAGGCAATGGCCTGGGCAATAACGGCCGAATCTGTCGAATCTGTCTCCTGGCTCAATTCACTGTAATACCCGGTCAGGTAAGGCTCGGTGGTTTGTAACCCGTGAAACTGCACCCGCCGGCGCAACTCCACCAACATTTGCACACTCATTTGAGGAGCGCGTAGCACATCCCGCACCGTTGCCAAAATGCCAACAGGGACTAAATCATTATTCGTTGGAAGTTCTTGTTCTGAGTTGTATTGCACCAGAATGAGCAAGTCGCCACCTTGCTCAATGGCTCCCTGGGCGGCAGCCAATGAACGCCGCCTGCCAATCGAAACGGTGGTGGTGACACCAGGGAAGACAGACCCTCCACGCAGAGGGACGATGGGTATTTCTTTCAGGTTGGAAAGGTTTAGGTTTGCCATAGGATTTTCCTTCACCATGATTTTGCGAGTT
>CAZPEJ010000676.1:0-3195 GCA_964585465.1 uncultured Ardenticatenaceae bacterium | reverse complement strand
GCGCGGGGCGGCATGGGCCACGCGGGCGAGCTGGAAACGGCGATGATTTTGCACCTGCGCCCCGACCTGGTGCAGCAGGACAAGGCGGTGGACGAGATTGAGTTCATCAGCACGCCGAGCTACTACATGGATTGGATTGAGGGCGGCGAACTCATTGCCAACCCGCCCTGGGACGACGACACGGCGACGGGGGCGTATGGGGCGGGCAGTGTGGCGACGGGGGAAAACGGCCGTCGCTGGCTGGAAGCAGGCATTGCCGAAAAAGTAGCTCACGTGCACGAAATTCATGAGCAATACGGCCGTCGCGAAGCCCGGCGCAACGCGGGGTTTGGTTTGTGGGGGAAGCGGTAGCGGGGTTCGGGGAGAAGGTATGGTTGTTCGGTGGCTTATTGATGTAAATTGATTTTGTGAATTATAGGTTTTTGATTTTTATTGTTTTGCTTCAGGTTGTACAAGAATTTTATATTTGTCTTCGGGTTTTGGGCCAACTTCGAAATCTCCGAGTGCAATTTGTGTTATTTCGTTTTTCAAATCTGCATATTGATAAACTGTAGAAAGGGGTATAGTCTCCCTCTCAATCTTTGAAATTAGATCAATTGATAAACTCTTGATACAGGATTTCCCATTTTGAGTGAGAGTGTAAAATGTGTTTGGTGCGAAGTCCATCGCAATTCTTCTCTTAATTTTATCCTTATCTCCTGACAGCCCTTCATATGATTCTTGGCCTAAATGTCCTTCTGATTGCCATCTGTAAACAGTATTAACCATATCTTGAATACTTAAACCCAAATTGTCTTCGAATCTAAAAACCAATTTGCACACATTTGGATCGATTTTGATCGCGTTAGCTAGTTCTTGACTAAATTGGGCTTCATCTTCGTCTACCTCAATTGTCCACTTCTCAATAGAATCAAAAAGTGTGATTTTTTGAATATGAATATTTTGTACCCAACTAGAAATGTCAGAGTTGGTAACATCTGTTATTTTTCTGAGCTTAATATTGAAGAAATCTGCTGATTTAATAGCAGGTTCTGTGAAGTCACTAGATGTGACCGCAACTGTCAAATCTGCCCCAATTTTTTCTTTCTTTTTTGCAAGTTGTTCTATCCATATATCATCTTGTACCTTTTTTCGTTTGCGACACTCGACAGTTATGAGTACAGGTATTGAGCCAATATAGTACCTAATTGATGCATCCACTTCTCTAAGTTGGCCTGTAATCTTGTCTTTTATCCGATCAGGGGATTTTATAATTGCACCCTTAGGTGCAAGCTGTTTTTCAATCTTTGAAACCAGTTTTTCAAACTCACGCCATTCTTTATCTACCATTTGTTTTATCCCTTGAATACATAGCATCGCATCTCGAAAAATGTGAAGGCTGCATCTTACCTACCTACGGGCACAGACAAAACGCGCACGGACAGTTTACAAAATGTTGGGGTAAATTCAAAGTTGTTTGGCACGGTTTGGGGTGGTTTTATCCTTCCCCCTACCTATCCCAGCGCCTTAGCCATAAACACATTAAACTCCGTGGCCGTGTAATCGCCGAACGCTCCAGTCCAGGCAAACCCATTGCGCAAGTAAAGTTTATGCGCCGCCGCAAAGGCCGGGCCTGTGCCCGTCTCCAAAAAAAGCTGGGTGTAGCCTCGCTGCCGCGCCGTGCGCATGATCTCATCCAGAATCGCCTGCCCCACCCCCTGGCGCAGAAAGGCCGCGCGTGTGCGCATCGACTTGACCTCGCCGGAAAGCGAATTCAGCTCCTTCAGTGCGCCACAGCCGCACAAGGCGCCATCCAGCCACGCCGTCCAAAAAGTAACGCCCGGCGCACGCAGGCGCTCGATGTTTAGCGCGTGGACCTGGCCAGCCGGGGTGTTGCTGTGCATCCCCGAAAGATGCTCGGCAATAAGCGCTTGAACCTCTTCAGAGGACAGATTATCTTGGTGAACCTGGATACCCATGACACGATCTCCTATTTCAGGCAATCAAGTTTGCCTGGTATGGTTATTGGTGATACGCAAAAATGTTAGCGGATTACGGCCGTTCCTGTGTCCCAAAACGCCAGTTTCCCGCCTCGGCCATCGTGATAATCCTTAACCAGCCGCATTGCGCAGAGTGAAATTATGGGCATTGTGGCCTGTTGCGCAACGGTAAGTTTGTGGTGCAGTACGGCCGTATCCCACCCACATCCCCCTCTCTTTCCCAGCCCGATCGGCGGCAGATGGGTACTGCACCAGCCTGTCTGGAGCCGCGCCCGTAGGCGCAGAATGGCCATCTAAGGGAGCAGTAAAAACTCGTTAAATGGCAAACGGTAAGTCAGACTTGCTCTGCACCACTTCTTGCCATTGACCACTCAGCCAAACCGCCCGCGCCTTGGCTACCCACCGCGCTCCCTCTTCTAGCCAGCGTGCCCCCGAACGCTTAAGCCGCATGGTCCCGATTTGTTTACAGCCGCTCTCAACCGCACCACTGCCAATCAAATACCCTTGCTGACGAAAATAAGCGTAGTCCATGCGTGCCAGATTGTTTTGAAAGTAAGTCGCCGCTTTGGCTGCTGGGTCTGCAGCGCCGGCTGAGTTTGTCAGGGCCAGACAAGCCTCAATCACCGTTTGGGTCCGGCTGAACCAGAGGTGTTCTTTCATGGTGGTTAACCATTCTCTTTGCTTGTCCTCGTCGTGGAAAAAGGTCTGGGCCACCGGCGTTAGATATTCAACCGCATGGTACCAGTCTAGAATTTGAATGGCCTGGGGGAAGTTCTCCTCAACCAGCCGCCAAATCCACCTAGCCCCATCACATACGAAAATCAACTCTTGAGCACGGTCAGCCAAATAGTGGCAACCCGTAGACCACAACAGCGTCGAGAACGCTTCTGCCTCTTGAATGTCACAGTGATAACGAATGGCCGTTGCTTTCAACCCCTCTAACTTTCCCAGCCGCTCGGTGTATCGAGAGGGCCATTGCCGTTCAGGTATGGGCGTGACCTCATACCAACACACGGTTTTCAACTCGCGCCACTCTCCCTGAGTCGGCACCATGACCCCATCTATCGAGCCATACAAACGTCGCGGGGGTCTGTCCGCTTGTCGGGTTGGACTGTTCATATAGAACTAAATGAAACTTTTCAAACTGGGGGAATCGTGCATCATAGATAAAAACCCAACCAAACAAGCATACTAACAAGAAAGTGAAATGCAGCCG
>CAZPEJ010000675.1:0-3198 GCA_964585465.1 uncultured Ardenticatenaceae bacterium | reverse complement strand
ACGGTAAGGAATGAAAATTACACAACTACAAAACTGAGATTGGAGATTAGAGATTGGTTCAATCTCTAATCTCCAATCTCTAATCTCTAACCTCCTGTCGGTTATTTAATCCGCATCCCTAAACAGTGGATAAATGGTAGGAAAGATCATGATGAGTATAAAAGACAGTTTATTAGAAAAAATTGCCAGCCGACAGGCAAAAGTCGGCATCGTGGGTGTTGGGTATGTGGGATTGCCACTGATGGTGGCTTTCGCCGAGGCCGGGTTTCAGGTCATTGGGATAGATGTAGATGCCCGCAAAGTGATGATGTTGAACAGTGGGCATAGTTATGTGGAAGATGTGCCAGATGCGGTATTACGGCCGTTTATCCTCAACGGATCATTCCGCGCCAGCACCGATTACGCCGACCTGGCCGAAGTAGATGCCATCTCCATCTGTGTCCCCACCCCCCTGCGAAAAACCAAAGACCCCGACGTTTCCTACATCATCGCAGCCGCCGATAGCATTGCCCGTTATGGCGGCGCAGGCAAACTCATTGTTCTGGAAAGCACCACCTACCCCGGCACAACGGAAGAAATTATTCTGCCGCGCCTCATTCACAGTGGAAACAAGGTAGGGCATGACTTTTTCCTGGCCTTTTCGCCAGAACGTATTGATCCCGGCCGCACCGACTACACCGTTTTCACTACCCCAAAAGTGATTGGTGGCATGACCCCCCACTGCTTGGAAGTGGCAGTGGCCTTATATGGCACTATCGTGCAAAAACCGGTGCCAGTTTCCAGTTGCGCCACTGCCGAAATGGTGAAACTGCTAGAAAACACCTTCCGCGCTGTCAACATTGGCCTGGTCAACGAAGTAGCTTTGATGTGTGACAAATTGGGGTTAAATGTGTGGGAAGTGGTAGAAGCCGCCGCCACCAAACCGTATGGTTTCATGCCGTTTTATCCCGGCCCTGGGTTGGGTGGGCATTGTATCCCCATTGACCCACACTATTTGAGTTGGAAGTTAAAAACGCTTAATTACAACGCCCGTTTTATCGAGCTGGCGGCCGAAATCAACAGCCACATGCCCGAATATGTGGTGAGCAAAGTGACGGATGCGTTAAATGAGGTGTGTAAAGCGGTAAAAAACAGTCACATCCTGGTGTTGGGGGTGGCTTATAAACCGAATGTAGGAGATGTGCGGGAAAGCCCGGCTCTGGATGTGATCCACCTGTTGCAAGACCGGGGGGCTGTGGTCTCCTACCACGACCCGTATGTGGCGGATTTATTGCACGAGGGTTTTGACTTAAAAAGTATTACGTTGACAGAAACGGCCGTTCAGCAGGCTGATTGTGTGGTAGTCATCACCCACCACCAGGTTTACGACTGGCCCTGGATTGCCAGCACAGCCCAGCTGATAGTAGATACACGAAATGCCATCAGGGAGAAGGGAACCGGCCGGGTGGTGTCGCTTTGAAAACAGTAAACAGTGGACAGTGAACAGTAAACAGTAGACAGTGAACAGTACCCAGTGGACAGTGAACAGTAAACAGTAGGCAGTGAACAGTACCCAGTAGTTCCCCAAAAGCCCCGTGAACGGGGCGTTGCAACTAGCACGGCTGCTTTAGCACCGTGCGAAGCAATCTCTAATCCCCCAAAAACACGGCCGTTTTAACACCCTTCCCCCTTCACAACCCCCTCGTCCGTTGCCCGCGCACCGTTAGCTCCCCTTCCAGGTACAAATTCCCAGCATCCAGCAACTTGCGATACTCAGTAACCCGAAACGTAGAAATACGTAGGGCTTTGGCGTTTATCTGATCCCCTCTGGCAGCAGCTTGATCGGCCAGTTTCAACAGCCGCTCCTCGCGCAATTGCAAAAAGGTACGAATCCAGATCACTTCATCAATCGAGCCAGCCGTCCCGTTATCCCCTATTTTCCCCCCCAACACGGCCGTTACTCTAGGCAATAAAATCGAAAGCCCCCCCTGAACTTGTGTATCATACAGGCAAGCCAACCCTAAGGTAGTTTGCAGACGGTAATTTTGTGCCTGGGTAATAGCAGGCTGGTAAAAGTTCTGTTCAAACACCTCATCTTGCGCCTCACTCATGGCGGGTTCGCTGGCCGCCTGCACCAGCAAGTCACGCAGACGCGCATCCTGGCGCAAGGTGGCATCTTTTTGGGCAATACGAGCAGCGTACTCCTGTTGCAACGCCTGACTGGTGGGGCTGCTACTGCGCCGGAAGTAGGCTTGCACCACCCGATTTAAGGAGCCAGCCGCCAACGTCGCCTGGTGTTTGCCATAGCTGATGATGCCAGAATCGGCCGTTTGGTAAGCGGCCGGGTTCCCTGCTGGGCGACCCGATTCAAAGATGCTGGTGATTGCCCAAATCGTCTCTCGCCAGGCCGGGGGGTCAAACGGCCGAATCGCCGCCGCCACCACCACAATTTCCACCAACAAAGGGTCGCCAAACGTCTGCCCGGCCGTTGTCCGCATCTGCCAACGAGTGGTGTAGTTTCCTGGGGTGGTTGGAGCCGTTAACGTAACTGCCAGGTCAGCCTGGTGCCCAGGAAACAGCGGCGGCAAAGGTAACTCTCGGTTACTAGACATCGAAACACCCCCCTGCTCTACCAGCTTGTACCCAGTTTCCCAGGTACGGGTGCCATTATTTTCTACCCGCCAGGTTTTGGTAAAAGTAGCTCCAGCACGAAAGGAAGTGCCAGGGAGAACATTGATGTGGGAATGGAAACGGCCGTTTGTCACCCCACTATCGGTCGGAGGTGGCTCTTGCCGGGTGGCAGGCGGCACAATAATCCGCAAAAAGACCAGTTGCCCAAAAAAGTTTCCCTGTGGGTCTTGCAATCGCCAATCCCCAAAATGCGTACCGGCCGTTGCTGGAGCCGTCAACACAAGCGAAACATCCACCTGTTGCCCTGGCACAACAGGTGGCAACGGCTGTTTGGTCGTCGTCGTCATGGCAGTTCCACGCAAAAACACCAGATGATACCCGGCTCCCCAGGTAGTATCTCCACTGTTTTGCACCCGCCAGGTCTTCACAAACGACTCCCCTGGCTGAATGCGGCTATCATCAGGAATGGTTACATCAGCTATAAAACGGCTATTATTCACCCGCTACCTCCATCATCACAAACATTGTGACAGGCTATACTGCATAAGGTCATCAATTGACATTCTGCTGAAGGGGATTAGAGATTGG
>CAZPEJ010000674.1:0-3206 GCA_964585465.1 uncultured Ardenticatenaceae bacterium | reverse complement strand
GTGGCGGAACTGTTCAGCCGCGAATCGGGCAAACAGCTATCGGCCGATGACATTCCCCTGCTCACGGCCGAAGCACGGCGTATGTTGCGGCAGAAGTTTTTGGCCGCCGGGTTAGGCATCAGTGGCGGCAACCTGGCGGTGGCCGAAACCGGCAGTGTGGTCTTGGTAACCAATGAAGGAAACGGCCGTTTAGTCACCTCGGCCCCACCCGTTCACATTGCCATCATGGGGCTGGAAAAAATCGCCCCCACCTGGGACGATGCCGCCACCTGGCTGGCCTTGCTGGCCCGCAGTGCCACCGGCCAACCCCTGTCCATCTACACCAGCATTGTCACCGGCCCCGCCCGCCCCGGCGATGTAGATGGGCCACAGGAAGTACACATCATTTTGTTGGATAACGGCCGTAGTCAGTTACTCGGCACCCCCTATGAAGAAGTGTTGCAATGTATTCGTTGCGGTGCCTGTTTGAACATCTGCCCCGTTTACCGCGAAGCAGGCGGCCACGCCTACAACAGCCCTTACAGCGGCCCGATTGGGGCTGTGGTGACTCCGTTGCTCTTTGGGCTAGAAAAACACGCCGCCCTGCCCCACGCCAGTTCTCTCTGTGGGGCCTGCCGCGATGTCTGCCCGGCGCGGATTGATTTACCCCGTATGCTGCTGGAGTTGCGAACCGAGGAAGTTGAGCAGGGTATTTTGCCCTGGGGCGAGCGCAAATTAGAGGAAACGGCCGCTTCACTGTTTGGCAGCGAACGGATGATGCGCTGGGCTACCGGGGTGATGCGATTGGGTCAACGGCCGTTTCTGCGCCAACAACAAGTTCATCTACCCGTTTTTAACCAACCCCTGCCCTCCCTGGCCCCCCGCTCCTTCCGCCAGCTGTGGGTGGAAGAAGCTGTCAGCGGGGAAGCTGTCAGCAGTCAGCTATCAGCCGTCAGCAGTCAGCTATCAGCCGTCAGCGAGAAAGCCGTCAGCAGTCAGCTATCAGCCGTCAGCGAAGAGGCTGAAAGCTGATAGCTAATAGCTGATAGCTAATCCCCCTATGTCCAAAGTTTGTATTCTCTCCAGCGTTCATATTGCCCTGGATAACCGCGTTTTTTACCGCGAGGCGCAAAGTTTGCGGCGGGCGGGGCATGATGTCACCCTGATTGCTGTTCACGACCGGGCCGAAGTGAAGGAAGGGGTGCAGATTCTCCCTTTACCCAGGGTAGCCAGGTGGAAACGGCCGTTACTCTGGCGCACCTTGAGCCAACTGGCACAGCAAACCCAGGCAGACATTTACCACTTTCACGACCCCGAACTGCTGCTGGTGGCCCCCTTCCTGCGCTGGCGCACCGGCAAACCCACCATTTACGACATTCACGAGGTGTATCCCGACTTCATTAAAGTAAAGGATTATTTGCCCGTTTGGGTGCGTTATCCCATTGCCTGGGCTTTTTATGGCTTAGAACCCCTGTTGGCACGGCTGCAAAGTGGCCTGATTTTTTCGGACGATGAGATTGCGCGGGCTTTTGTGGCGGTGAAACGGCCGAAAACCACCCTCTTTAACTTTCCCTCTCTGGCCTTTGTGCAAAACGGCATCACCCAGACCCAGGGCATTCCCCAACGGCAACCATTGGTATTACACCTGGGCGGGCATGAACGGAATCGGGGCACCCGCCTGATGATTGCCGCCTTTGCCCAGGTGCATCAGGCCATGCCCGAAGCCCGCCTTTGCCTGGTGGGACATTTTGTCCCAGATAACCTGATGCAAGAGGTAACGGCCGATATTGCTGCGCGGGGTTTAACCGAAGCTGTCACCCTGGTAGGGCGGGTGCCGTTTGAAACCATTGGCACCTATTTACAACAAGCGGCCGTTGGGTGGCTGCCCTGGCAGGTTTACCCCAAAAATGAGAAAAATATCCCCACCAAACTGTTTGAGTACATGTCCTACGGCTTGCCCATCGTCAGCAGCGACCTGGCCTCCACCCGGCCGTTTATCCAATCGGGGGTGAACGGTTTTCTGGTGCCCCCGGCCGACCCCACCGCCCACGCCCAGGCCATCTTACACATCCTACGCCAACCGGAAAACGGCCGAATCATGGGGCAACAAGGACAACACCTGGTGCAAACCCGCTACAACTGGGCAGAAATGGAACACCGACTACTAACCCTATATGACCAACTGCTAACCTGATACGGTCGTGCAATCGTTTCAAGTTTCACGCTTCACGCTTCACGTTTCACCCTTCACCCTTCACGCTTCACGTCCCCTACTCATACCCCAACTTCTCCATCATCGGCTGCAAAATGGGCCACACCTGCTCAATCTCCGCCTGGTGTCGCCGCCACTTTTCTGCGCCGGGGGCAGTGACGGTATTGATGTGGGGCAGAGCGGCAGCAAAACGGCTCAAGTGGGGTTCATACGCCACGCCGATAAACGTTGCCAGGCGGGGCAACACCTGGGCCGGGGCGGCCACCAGCTCTTCATATGGGATGGTTAAACAGGGGGTGTGGCTCTGTGCCTGGTGCGCCAACACCGCCTCGTTGCAGCGTACCCACTGCCAGGCACAAATCTCTGCCAGGGGGCTGTTTTTTAAGTTGCGCCAGCCGGGAATGAGGGTAAAAGCCCACCGCCCGCGCTGGTCGCCAGGGATGGACAGTTTTTCGGGCACGGCGTAACCGGGGAAGGTGTGCGGCTGTTGCCACCCTTCGATTAAGGAGGAGACATTGGATCGGCCGTTTCTGGTTAAATAAATCACTTGTGCGTCGGGGAACAGGGCCAGCAGGAAGGGCAGGCGCAGGCAATTTTCTGGCGTTTTTTCCAGCAGGCGAATGGTTCGTTGTGGCCCCAAATGGTACAAACGGGCAGGCCAGCGCAGCAGGTTTAACCCTTGTTGCGGCAGGTGGCTGCTGGCTGTGGCACCCGCTGCCTGGTTTTGTCCCCGTTTTTTTAGCCGTTGCCACCAGCGATTGCGCCGCAACACCCCACGCAACCAGTTCACCCGTTGCCAGTAACCGCCGGGAGCGGCTTGTCGTTCAAATTCGGTTAGTAAAAAAGCGCGCGAGGTGGGGGTCAGGTCATCGGCCGTTAATTCCCCCGACACCCACCCCTTCACCGATGGATGGTGATACCGCTCCAAAATCTGTTTACTCTCCACCCCCAACGACCATAACCCAGGCAGTTCTGACAACAAGTTATACAACAACGTCGTCCCAGAGCGTGGGCA
>CAZPEJ010000673.1:0-3207 GCA_964585465.1 uncultured Ardenticatenaceae bacterium | reverse complement strand
GTCGTAACGCGATTGGGAAATGGTGGCTACGGTTGAAAAACCCTGTGTGGCTAATGAGAAATTTGCATTCCTTTGTCACACAAGGGAGAATTGGCAGGTTTGAATTATCATAGAGACAACGATGGAAGCAATTTTACGGGATTTCCCGCACAGTTTCGATACCGCACGATTAACCATTCGCTGCCCTTTGCCGGGAGATGGAGAGGCTTTGAATACGGCCGTTCTTGCCTCCCTCGACGAACTACGCCCCTGGATGCCCTGGGCCAAAAACGCCCCCACCCTGGCCGACAGTGAATCCTACGTGCGAAACGCCCATGCCAGCTTCCTCAAACGGGAAGATTTACCCCTGTTGCTCTTCCTCAAAGGCACCAATACCCTCATCGGTGGCAGCGGTTTACACCGCATGGATTGGAGCGTCCCCCGGTTTGAAATTGGTTACTGGTTACGAACCGGCTACACCCACCAGGGATACATGAGCGAAGCTGTTGCTGCCATTACTGACTTCGCTTTTTACACCCTGGGAGCCAAACGGGTAGAAATTCGTTGTGATGCCAACAACGTTCGCAGTGCTGCCATTCCTCAACGGTTAGGGTTCACCCTGGAAGGCACCCTGCGCCACACCGACCGCCACCACGAAACAAACGAACTACGGGACACACTGGTTTTTGCCAAAATAGCTCCAGGTTATGCTGCATAAGATGATAAATTGATAGAATGCTAAAGGGGATTAGAAATTAGAGATTGGACAATTTCTACTCTCTAATCTCCAATTTTAATGCCTATGTATACAAAAGATTACGGTTGGTTATTGATTATTGTTCTCATTGTGGTCGCCTCAGTGTGGGCGGTGCAAAATCGCCCCATTCGGCGGGGGTTAGATTTGCAAGGCGGGTTACAGGTATTATTGGAAGCAGACCTGCCTGCTGAAGAAAGTGTGACCAAGGAACAGATGGACACAGCCCGCCAGATTATTGATCAGCGGGTGAACGCTTTGGGTGTGGCGGAACCTCTGGTGCAGGTAGAGGGAGACCGGCGCATTTTGGTGGAGTTGCCAGGGCTGGAAGACCCACAAGATGCCATTGATTTGATCCGCGAAACGGCTCTGTTAGAGTTTATAGATACAGGCACCACGTCGTTGCCAGATGGCATGTGTGTTCGTACCACGCTAAATGATGGGCAACCCTCCCGGTGTGAAACAGGAGAAGGTGACAACGTCAACACTGGAGGGTTTATACCGACTTTTGAGATGATTTTGACCGGAACGGCCGTTCGTGAGGCATCTGTTCAGGCAAATGAACTGGGGCGATACTATGTGGATTTTGCTTTGCAACCCGAAGATACTGAAATTTTTGCCAACTACACCCGCGCCAATCTAGGTAAATACCTCACCATCGTGTTAGACAAACAAGTCATCTCCAGCCCACAAATCAGTGCCGTCATTGACCAGGGCGAAGGCACCATCACCGGCAATTTTACATTGGAAGAAGCCCAAAAACTGGCTTTACAACTGCGGTTTGGCAGTTTGCCGGTGCCCCTGCGAATTGAAAGTGTGCGACAGGTAGGGGCCACGCTGGGGGAACTCTCTATCGAAGCCAGCATTCGTGCAGGCACCATTGGGGTGGCGGTGGTATTGTTGTTTATGCTCATTTACTACCGTTTGCCGGGGTTTCTGGCAGATTTGGCCCTTTTGGTCTATGCCTTGTTAAACATCGCCATTATTGTAGCGATTCCCATCACCCTGACATTACCAGCGATTACCGGCTTTTTGCTTTCCACCGGCATGGCGGTGGATGCCAATATCCTGGTTTTTGAGCGTATGAAGGAGGAGCTACGCCGGGGTAGCACGTTGCGCGAGGCGATTTTGACCGGGTTTAGCCGCGCCTGGTCGTCCATTCGAGATTCCAATGTGGCGACGTTGGTCATTTGTTTTATTTTGTGGTCTTTCGGCCGTAATTTTGGGGCCAGCACGGTGCAGGGGTTCGCGCTTACGCTGGCGATTGGGGTGATGATTAGCATGTTTACGGCCGTTATTGTGACACGTACCCTGGTGCGACTGGTGATCGGCCGTTCCGGGGAAACTATCCGCCGATATAAATGGCTTTTGGGGTTTTAAGATGTTCAACCTTGTGCAATATCGCCGATATTACTTTCTTTTGTCTGGCATCCTCCTGGGATTGGGGTTTGCCGCCATGATTTACTGCCTGATAACCATTGGCACCCCATTTCGCCTGGGGGTAGATTTCCAAAGTGGTACACGGTTTGAAGTCCAATTCAGCCAACCGGTAAATGAAGAGCAGATTCGGCAGGTGTTTCAAACCTTTGGGGTCAATAATCCGGCCGTTATAGCCCTCAGTGGTGAAGGTTTACAAAATGCGTGGCAAATCCGCACCGAAGTGATTGATGCCAATCAGCAGCAAGAAATCACCAATGCCCTGGGAGACCAAATCGCTCCATTGATTCCCAACTCTACCCTGGTACAAAGTGTCAGTGCGGCTATTGGGGCCGAAGTTACCCGTGCCGCTTTTGTGGCTGTCATTGTGGCCTCGGTGATTATCCTGGTTTACATCATGTTGGCGTTTCGCCAGGTGCAAAACTCCTTCCGGTATGGGGCATCGGCCGTTATTGCCATGATTCACGACTTGTTGATGATTTTTGGCTTTGCGGCTCTCATGAGTATCATTTTGGGGTGGGAAGTAGATGCCTTGTTTTTAACGGCCGTTCTCACGGTAGCTGGTTTTTCCCTGCAAGACACCATTGTCATGTTCGACCGCATCCGCGAAAACTTGACCAGACGGCCCTATGAACGGTTTGAAAGCGTCGTCAACCGTTCCATCCTGGAAACCATCCATCGCTCCCTGGCAACCCAATTAAACGCCATGTTTGTATTAGTCGCTATTCTCTTTTTTGGCGGGCCTTCCATCAAACCATTTATTGCCGTCCTGTTTGTGGGTTTGTTAAGCGGCACCTATAGCTCCATTTTCACCGCCGTGCCGTTATTGATAGCTTGGGAAAAAGGGGAAATTCCTTTTTTGAAATCATGAGAGCATTAATACCCCGTCTCTGGCTGCTGCTCTGGTTGTTGGTGGCGTGTGGGCAAAATACCCCGGCAACTCCGGCAAACCCAGCCACTGGAGAAGTGGGGGCGCGGGGGTGTGGGGGGGCGGGGGGGGGGGGGGGGGGGGGGGGGGGGGGGGGGGGGGGGGGGGG
>CAZPEJ010000672.1:0-3210 GCA_964585465.1 uncultured Ardenticatenaceae bacterium | reverse complement strand
TCCGCTGCCGTAACCATTCAATGATTAAATCTGTCGGTCAACCAACCCTACCTGCCCAACAAAGAAAGCGCGGCAGCTGTCATAGCCCCGGCCGTAACCCCCAATTTTTCATAAATCGTCTGGTAAGGGGCGGAAGCACCAAACCGATCCAGCCCCACCACCTTGCCCTGTTGCCCCACATGCCGTTCCCAGCCAAACGAAACCCCCGCCTCAATAGCCACACGGGCTGTGAGGTGGGCAGGCAAAACAGATTCGCGGTAATCGGCCGTTTGTGCGGCAAACAGTTCCCAGGAAGGCATCGAAACCACCCGCGCAGCCACCCCTTTTTCTGCCAACTGCTGTTGCGCTTGCAACGCCAGATGCAGTTCAGAGCCGGTGCCAATTAAAATAACCTGCGGCTGGGGAGCATCACTCAGCACATACGCCCCACGAGCTGCCCCCTCGGCGGCGGCATAACGGGTGCGGTCGAGAGTCGGAACACCTTGCCGCGTCAACACCAGAGCCGTTGGCCCCTGTTGCCGTTCCAGAGCCACCTGCCAGCCCACCGCCACTTCGGTGGCATCGGCCGGGCGAAAAACCACCAGGTTGGGAATTGTCCGCAAGGCCATCAAATGTTCAATGGGTTGATGCGTTGGGCCATCTTCCCCCAGGCCAATGCTGTCGTGAGTAAACACATAAATGATGGGCAGTTCCATCAGGGCCGCCAGGCGCACAGAAGGCCGCATATAATCGGAAAAGACGAGGAATGTGCCGCCATACGGCCGTATTCCGCCGTGCAACGCCATTCCATTCATAATGCCACCCATGCCATGTTCCCGCACCCCAAAATGAAAATAACGGCCGGAAAAATCCGCTTTTGAGAGTGGTTTTACATCCTTCAACTTTGTATTGTTCGAGCCTGTCAGGTCGGCCGAGCCACCCAACAAAGAAGGAATGGTTGCTGCCAGGGCGTTCAACACCTGCCCGGAGGAGGCACGGGTAGCCAGCGACTTACCTGCTTCAAACGTGGGCAGCGATTGATTCCAGCCCGCTGGCAATCCCCCATTTAAGGTTTGTTGCAAAGCATCCGCCAGGTCTGGGTGAGTACGGCCGTAATGCCCCAACAACGCCTCCCACTCAGCCTGTTTTTCTTGCCCGTGCCGCACCGCAGCCTGCAACAACGTTTTGGCTTCCTGCGGCACATAAAACAGGGGTTGCAACGGCCACTCCAATCGCTCTTTAGTCAATTTGATTTCGGCCTCTCCCAGAGGTTCTCCGTGTGCCGCCGAAGTGCCTTGTTTGTTGGGGCTGCCATATCCAATGTGGGTACGACAGGCGATGAGAGACGGCCGTTCTGCCTCCATCCGTGCCTCGTGCAAAGCCGCAATAATCTCCAACGGGGCGTGACCATCAATCCGTTGCGTGTGCCAGCCGTAAGCAGCAAATCGTTGCAACACATCCTCCGTAAAAGAAAGGTCTGTCGAGCCGTCAATGGTGATACGGTTGTCGTCATACAACACAATCAACTTACCCAACCCCAAATGCCCGGCCAGCGAACACGCTTCATGGGAAATCCCTTCCATCAAATCCCCATCGCTGGCAATGACATAGGTGTGGTGGTTGACAACTTCAAAACCGGGGCGGTTAAAACGGGCCGCCAGCCAACGCTCGGCAATTGCCATTCCCACTGCGTTGGTAATGCCCTGCCCTAGCGGGCCGGTGGTGGTTTCTACCCCTGGGGTATGGCGTACTTCCGGGTGTCCTGGTGTTTTGCTGCCCCACTGCCGAAAGTTTTGCAGCTCCTCCATTGGCAAATCGTAACCACTCAGATGCAGCAGGCTGTAAAGCAGCATGGAGCCGTGCCCGGCCGACAGCACAAAACGGTCACGGTCGGGCCAGTGGGGGTTTTGGGGGTTGTGTTTGAGGAATTGTGACCAAAGCACAGTGGCAATATCGGCCGTTCCCATGGGCATTCCAGGATGGCCGATATTGGCCTTTTGTACAGCATCCATCGTCAATCCGCGAATGGTATTGGCGGTTAAATGGTGTTTATCAAGGGGATATTGCATCATAACATTTCCTTAGGGGTTGCTCGTCATTATACTGTGTAAGGTCATAAATTGATATTCTGTTCGGGGAGATTAGAGATTGGAGATTGACCAATCTCCAATCTCTAATCTCAAATCTCCCATCTCAGTTTTCATTTCGCAGCCATACGAATCGCCCCATCCAGGCGAATCACCTCGCCGTTGAGCATTTCGTTTTCCACAATATGCTGCACCAGGGCGGCAAACTCGTCGGGGTGGCCCAGGCGTGAAGGGAAAGGAACCTGTTGCCCCAGAGAAAGGCGGGCCGCTTCGGGCAAACCAGCCAGCATGGGGGTGTCGAAAATGCCCGGGGCAATGGTCATGATACGAATACCATACCGCGCCAGTTCGCGGGCAATGGGCAAGGTCATCCCCACCACACCACCTTTTGAGGCGGAATAGGCTGCCTGCCCAATTTGCCCATCAAAAGCGGCAACGGAGGCGGTGTTGATAATGATGCCTCGTTCACCACTGGCAGTGGCTTCGTTTTCGGCCATGGCCGCCGCAACCAGGCGAATGACGTTAAAGGTGCCAATCAGGTTGACTTGAATTACTTTGCTAAAAGAAGCCAGGTCATGGGGGCCATTTTTGCCCAAGACTTTGGTAGCGATGGCAACCCCGGCACAGTTGACCACCCCATACACAGGGCCAAATGCCTGGCGGGCGGTAGAAACGGCCGTTTGCACACTCTGCTCATCGGTAACATTTGTTTGAATAAACTGGGTTTTGTCGCCTAATTCGGCCGCCAGACTGCGCCCGACTGCCTCGTTGACATCAGCAATTAACACGTTGGCCCCGGCCGTCACAAAACGGCGCACACAAGCCGCCCCCAATCCAGAACTCCCCCCCGTTACCATAAATGTTTTATCAGCTAATTGCATGTTTTACACTCCACTCTTGCGTATTTGTCCTGTATTTATCGGTCAAAAGATTGTATCAGGGATATTGAATAGACAAAAGAATTGCTGACGGCAAGCTGCACCAAAGGTTAAAACTGTACATGCCAGAGTCGTTAAAAATTAGTGGCTCTTTGGTAATTCAAGGGGTTAGATGACCAATAAAACGTGAAACGTAAAATATGACCAGGGGGGATTTACGTTTAACGTTTTAAGTTTAACGGCAAATCCCATAAAATCCGAAAGAC
>CAZPEJ010000671.1:0-3211 GCA_964585465.1 uncultured Ardenticatenaceae bacterium | reverse complement strand
GGGGTCGTCCAGGGCCAGCACCAGTTTATTGTCTACTGCCTGGCATTGTTTGAGGTAGGGGAGGGGTTGCACCAGGGGCAGGTAGGGTTCGGCCGTTTCTGCCAGATGAAAAACCACTTGACGGCCGTATAACTGCTGGCGGAGGTTCGCTGGGGTATCTACCACCCGCAAAAAGGTCTTAAACACCCCCACCCGATCACACAACCGATCTGCTTCATCCAGGTTATGGGTACAAATAAAAATGGTGCGCCCCAACTCTTTCAAATCTTCAATTGCATCCCGCACCAGTTTGGCCGCTTCGGGGTCAAGGCCAGAAGTGGGTTCATCCAGGAAAAGAGCTTTAGGTTCGTGCAACAGGGTGCGGGCAATTGCCAGCTTTTGCCGCATTCCTTTACTAAACGTCCCGGCCGGATCAAACCGCCGCTCCCACAACCCCATCATCTGTAAATACTTTTCCACCTGTTTGTTGACCTCTTTCACCTCATACAAACGGGCGTAAATAGTGAGGTTTTGCCAGGCAGAGAGCCGATCATACAGCCCAGGGGTTTCGGTGAGAATGCCCACATTGCGCCGAATTTGCTGGTCGTCCTGCCCAACGGTATACCCCAATACTTTGGCACTGCCAGACGAGGGAGCGATGAGGCTGGTGAGCATTCGCACGGTGGTGGTTTTGCCTGCTCCGTTTGGCCCCAGAAAACCAAAAACTTCTCCTTCGGCAATGTCCAGGGTGAGCTGATTAACGGCCGTTTGTGTGCCAAACTTTTTGCTTAATTGGTGGGTTTGAATCATCAGTTATTCACCTTTAAGAGTATCGGCTGCGGTCTAACATATCGCTGGTTATCTCGGCCGGGCGGATGGGCAACCTGTCGGGTAATGGTTCTGGTTGTGGCGGGGCAGGCTCTTCGCGCCGCAGCCAGAAAATAATTCCCACACTCCCCACCGTAAAGATGCCCAATATAGCTTCTGTGACATAAGGCCCCCAGGTGACAACGGCAAAAACGGCCAGCGCATCTAACAAAGCGTGCCAGCCAATGGCGGCCAGCAGCCAACGCGTTTGCCGACGGACAAAAACCTGCCAGACCAGCAAAGAGGCGGCCAGGTGAAAACAGATGGCAAAGACCCGTTCCAGTGCGCCGAGGAAGATGAAGTACCAGGGAGCCTCAAAAACGGCCGTTACCTGCTGCTCCAACAACAAAAGCTGGCTATCGGGTAAATTGTGCCAGTAAGGTGTGTCATAAACCGCCCACAACTGGAACATACCCAGCAGCCCCAACACCCCCAACAAAATCGCCTCAATGCCCCCATGCCCGGCCCCCAACATCAGTCCTTTGCCCCAACTGCGCGCCTCCACCGCCCAAAAGCGGTAGGTGATGTAACGCGCCACCTCTTCAAAAACCCCGGCCGACAACCCTAAAAACCCGGCCACCAGGAGCAAATTGTTCAAAACGGTCAGGTCTGTTGGTAACCAGGCCAGTTTGTTTTGAATCAAAACATTAAAAGGAATGTGGAAAACCTGCGATACCACAAACGTCACCGCCCCCATGCCAAATAACCCCCAACCGGGCCGCCGTTTCCTCTGCAAATACAGTGCCACACCCAGGGGCATGGCTATCATGAGCAGAAAGTTGAGAATGTAGAGCAAGTAAATCATGTTGCGGTAAGGAGCCACCTTGCAGCTTGATAGGTTAATAATGAGGTGATGAGGAGTGTAAACGGCCGTTTTTCATCGGCCAACATAATCAACGGCCGATCCCTTTCACGTTCAAGATAAACTCGATACAAAGCACTTAATTCAGGACGATCCAACGCATAGAGTTGAATCGTTTTCGCCGCACGTTGGCGAGCTACTTCTGAGATTCCCGGTTTGGGAACTACTTTCAATAAAATAGGATCGATCCACAAATAATCGGCCGGGTTTTCACGGTCTGGTTTAAGGCAGCCAGCGTGATTTTTCCCCCCTTTCTTCTGATTACACGCCATACAAATCAAAAACAAATTTCGCCAAACAAAAGCAGACATCGGGTAGTGGGTTTTGGAACGAAAATGCTCAATTTGCGCTCCACCAGAAAGCGGAACCTCACAAAAGGCACACTTTCCAAAATGCCAGGACTGCAAAGCCGACTTCAAATAGTCGCTTACTGGTTTGTTCCTATAATAAGGCCACTTCCACTCACGCCCTTTTTCTCGTTTTTCCAGCCACTTTTTTGTCCACTGGCAAACATGTTCTTTTGTCCAAAATGGTGGAGGGCTGCCCCGTTGTAAACGGATCATAGTGTAGGAGGAAAGGATAACAGATTATTTAACCAGCTATTAACGGCCGATAACTCTTTAAGCAGCCTTGCATGTTCATTTCTTTCTGTCCCCTTTGCTTTTCCCGAAACGATTTTGCCAGCTAATTCACTAAGCCGTTGTAACTTTTGCGCGGTTTCTGGTGGATACAAACTGGGAACAAAAGTTTTTTCTAACACCAAATCGGCCGGGTACCCATACAGCTCATCATAAGTAGATGTTACCTGGAGTTTACCATCATCGTCTTTGTAAATGCGAAACAGTTGTGCCTCATCTACCGAAGCCACCACAAACGGACTGTGAGTAGTGGCGATAATATACGTCTCTGGCAATAGCTCTGACACCACCGACATCACCCGTCGCTGCCATTCTGGATGTAAATGGGCATCAATCTCATCCACCAATACCAGCCCAGAGGGCACAATGTTATCTTTAGGATTTGCCCAATTCACTTTCGACGCTCTCATCAAATAATCTAATGACCAACTAAGCAGGCTTCTGGTGCCATCACTCAATTGTTCAATAGAGATATTAGCCCCATTTTGTTTTACCTCTAACCGAAACGGGTTACGTTTTACTTGAAATGAGATTGGATACTCCAGATATTTACTTAATAAATGTTCTGCTCGCTGAATAGACTCTAAATACGCCTGAGCTTCTTCCTGTTTATTTTCGGCCAAAGCCAGCGCATAATTCACGTTCTGGTTAACCACCCATTGAAAAATTTCGTTAGATTGAATCGCTGAGAATGGATTGAGGATGTCTTTTAGAGGAAGTAAATCAGACTTGTGGTACTCTTTAATCTCAGGTTGTTGAATATCACGGCTAATACCGTAAGCAGCCGCCAAAAACTTGATTTGACTTACTTTTTGCCATGCCCTCCTTGCCAACAACCAATCAGGTGAACAAATAGTACGAGCAG
>CAZPEJ010000670.1:0-3212 GCA_964585465.1 uncultured Ardenticatenaceae bacterium | reverse complement strand
AGGAATGGTGTTTCAGGATTACGCCCTTTTCCCCCACCTCACCGTTGGGCAAAATGTGGCCTTTGGGCTGGCAAAAGGAGCGCAGAGCCGAACGGCCGAAATGCTTGCTCTGGTGGGGTTGGCAGGGCTGGGAGAGAAAATGCCCCATGAACTGTCGGGTGGGCAGCAGCAGCGGGTAGCTCTGGCCCGTGCCCTGGCCCCACAACCCGCCATTTTGCTGCTGGATGAACCTTTTTCTAACCTGGATGCCGCCCTGCGCCACGAGGTTCGTTATGAAGTTCGGGCGTTGTTGAAACAAAGTCAGGCAACCGCCATTTTTGTTACCCATGACCAGGAGGAAGCGTTGTTTATGGGGGATGAGGTGGCGGTGATGAATAACGGCCGTTTGGAGCAAGTCGGCTCGCCAGAGATGGTGTTCCACCACCCGCGTACTCGTTTTGTGGCCCAGTTTTTGGGTAATACTGATTTTATCCCTGGGCGCATCGGCCAAAACCAGGTGGAAACTGTGTTAGGGGAGCTGCCTTTGATAAACCATTTGCCAATGGGGACAGTTGTTGAGGTGGGAGTACGGTCGGATGATGTGGTGATGGCAGCCGGGGAGGGTAACGGCCGTATCCTTTCCCGCCAATTTTTGGGCATCGCCTACCTGTATCGGGTGGAATTGCGGGGCGGGGGTATCATTCATAGCTGGCAACCCCACGCCTGGCGATTGGAAGAAGGAACGGCCGTTCAGGTCAACTTCTCCAATGACCACCCATTACCTGTTTTTTACCAGGGGTTGCTCATTTAGATTGGCCGATTTGTGGTAGATGTTGGGCAAACCAGGGTAACACCTGTGCGTCTGGAGCGACCAATAGAATGAATGAACAACCTTACTGCTCTGTGGTATCTCAAGAAGTGGGGGAACTGCTTTTGGGTAGCGCGCCGTTGGTGAAGGTGTGGTTTTTATTGGAATATAACCGCCCCTGGGGAGCCAAAGCGACAGAAGAAAATGAGTTGCCGGTTGGGGTGCAACAATGGTTGCAACAACAGGTAAACGGGGTGGAAAACGGCCGTTTACAGTTTATTCGCCGTCAAACACCATCAGGGGGTATTACCTTTTTTATTCTGGTGGCAGATGAACAAACCCCGCGCCTCTACCCATTCCACCTGGAGACGTATACCGATCTGTTTGCCCTGGATATGGCCCGGATTGTGGCGGGTCAGGTTGCTGCGCCTGTTTTGCCAGGGGCGTTGCCGCTCTATCTGGTTTGCACCAATGCCAGGCGGGATCGCTGTTGTGGGGTGTTTGGGGCTGCCTTGTATCGGCAGTTATTGAGCCTGGTTCCCAACCAGGTATGGCAAACGACTCACCTGGGTGGCCATCGCTTTGCCCCCACTTTGTTGACCTTACCGGACGGGGTGTATTACGGCCGTCTTTCTCCCGACCATCTGCCTGAGTTCCTGACATCTACCCAACAAGGCCAGTTGTATTTGCCGGGGTATCGGGGGCGCACCTGCTACAGTGAACCGGTGCAGGCAGCCGAATGGTATCTGCGGCAACGGGTGGGGCGGTTTGGAACGGCCGATTTTCGGTTAATCTCGGCGCAAAAAAGCGAAAATGTGTGGCGGGTGCTGTTTCAAGAGGGGGAAACGGCCGTTACCCACACCCTCCATCTGCGCGAAGAACCCACCTTGTTACCTATTCACGCCAGTTGCGGCAAACCCGAAACCAAACCCATCAGCCAGTTTAGGGAAATGAGCGGGGAAATTAACCACGAATGAAACGGATCAAGTGGATAAACACGGATAGGATGATTTCCCCAACCTGAAACTTGAAACCAAATTTAACCACGATTCACTTTTAACCTGCCCTGTTGTTAAAATTGGGTTGACCTGTTGTGAAGTTCAAACTTAACGTTTAGGCTTGATTCACATCGGCTGAACCATGATAATCGCGCTCAATGAGTGTATTACCTGTTGTCACCAAACGCATCGAGCTGGTTTTCCCGCCCATTCATTGGGGTAAACGGATTCATTGGAGTTTTTCGCGCTTTTGGTTGTGGGTGGCTGGGCTGTTGGTGGGGGGGCTGGTGATGCTGGCTCCCGTTTATCTGGTCATACGCACATTGGAAGCGGGGGATTCGGCCGTTTCTCTTCTCCTCAAAATTTCTACCCTGGAAACATTGGGGCGAACCCTGTGGCTTTCTGCCACTGTCACCATTGCCACCATTGCCCTGGCGGTGCCTATTGCCTGGTTGACCACCTGCACCGATTTGCCCGGCCGTCGTTTTTGGGCGGTTGCTGCCGCTTTGCCCCTGGTGTTGCCCAGTTATGTCATGGCTTATTTGCTGGTAGCCATGCTGGGGCCAAAAGGGTTGGTGCAACAAACATTTTTTCCGTTGACGGGCATCGAAAGTTTTCCGGCAATTTATGGGTTTCCGGGGGCGTTTCTGGCAATGACCTTGATGAGTTACCCTTACACATTGCTCACCGTGCGGGCAGCCCTGCGGCGTATGGATCCTTCATTAATAGAAGCGGCTCGCAGTCTGGGGATGTCTCCCTGGCGGGCTTTTTGGCGGGTGATTTTGCCCCATTTACGGCCGTCTATTGTGGCAGGTAGTTTGTTGGTGTCGCTCTATGTGTTGCGCGACTTTGGCGGAGTGACGATGATGCGCTACACCACCTTTACCCGCCTCATTTACCAACAGTATCAATCTTTTTCCGACCGGGCCCTGGCGGCGGTGTTGTCGCTGGTGTTGGTGGGATTAACGGCCGTTGTGCTTTATTTTGAGTATCGCAGCCGGGGCAAGGCGACCTATGCACGTCGTTCGGCCGGGGCCATGCGTGTGGCTCGCCCGGTGCCGTTGGGGCGTTGGAAATGGGTAGCTATGTTGTTCTTGGCTTCGGTGCTATTGCTGGCCCTGGTTTTGCCCATGTCTGGCCTGATTTACTGGCTGGTGCGGGGGCTTGGGCAGGGAGAAATGGTTCAAACCGTGTGGCAGGCCGCCTCCAACTCCTTTCTGGCTTCAGCAGGAACGGCCGTTTTAGCTGTTTGTGCTGCTTTACCTGTTGCTATTTTATCCAGCAAACGCCCTACGTTTTGGGGGCATCTGTTGGAACGGCTCACCTATACTGGTTATGCCCTCCCTGGGTTGGTCGTTGCCCTCTCTTTTGTCTTTTTTGGTCTGCGCTACACCCCCTCGTTTTACCAAACATTACCCATGCTGCTG
>CAZPEJ010000669.1:0-3236 GCA_964585465.1 uncultured Ardenticatenaceae bacterium | reverse complement strand
AACCACCGCCGCGACGAATGGGGGGGAGAATTTAACAACCGCATCCGCTTCCCGCTCGAAATCTTGCGGGCCGTTCGGGAAAAAGCCGGCAAAGATTTCATCGTCATCTTCCGCGTATCAATGCTCGACCTCGTAGAAGGCGGGTCGAGCTGGGAAGAAGTGGAAGCGCTTGCCCTGGCGGTTGAAAAGGCAGGCGCGAGCATCATCAACACCGGTATCGGATGGCATGAAGCCCGGGTGCCCACCATTGCCACTCTCGTGCCCAGAGGGGCCTTTGCATGGGTCACCAAACGCCTGATGGGGAAACTCCAAATCCCGCTCATCGCAACCAATCGAATCAATACGCCAGAAAAAGCCGAAGAAATACTGCGCGAAGGTTTTGCCAACATGGTTTCTATGGCCCGCCCGTTTCTGGCCGACCCTGATTTCGTGCGCAAAGCACAGGCCCAACGCGCAGATGAAATCAACACCTGTATTGCCTGCAACCAAGCCTGCCTCGACCATATTTT
Organism: uncultured Ardenticatenaceae bacterium; assembly: GCA_964585465.1. Lineage (GTDB taxonomy): Bacteria > Chloroflexota > Anaerolineae > Promineifilales > Promineifilaceae > CAZPEJ01. Next base: position 2,727 of record CAZPEJ010000669.1, on the reverse strand, counting down.
CAAGGGGAAAACCGCCAGCTGCCTGGTGAACCCGCGGGCTTGCCAGGAATCAGCATTGCCCCAAACGCTCAGAAAAGCAACCCTGCCCAAAATAGCCGTTGTGGGCGCCGGCCCGGCCGGGCTTTCCGCAGCGACTGAATGGGCCGCTCAAGGGCGTGAAGTGCATTTGTTTGAGGCCTCCGGGGCCATTGGAGGGCAGTTTAATATGGCCAAACAAATTCCAGGAAAGGAAGAGTTCCACGAAACGCTGCGCTATTTTGGTAAAATGATTGAGAAAACAGGCGTACACCTGCACCTGAATACCCGAGTAAGTGCCGAATTCTTAATCCAGCAACAATTCCATGAAGTGATACTGGCCACAGGCGTTGTTCCCCGCACCCCGCACATTGAAGGCATCGATCATCCCAAAGTGCTGTCGTATATCGATGTTTTGCAGCACCGAAAAAAAGCAGGCAATACGGTAGCCATTATGGGCGCCGGCGGTATCGGGTTTGATGTGGCCACTTTCCTTACCGGCCATCCGGAAAACGATATTCAACATTTTCAGGCAGAATGGGGCATAGACCCCCATTACGAACAGCGCGGAGGCTTGGCGCGCGCACAGTCCGAAAAGCCTCCGCGCAAGGTTTGGCTCCTCCAACGCTCAAAAGGTAAAGTCGGCGAACGCCTGGGCAAAACCACCGGTTGGGCGCACCGACTTACCTTGAAAAGTCGGCAAGTGGAAATGTGGAACGAGGTTGAATACCTGAAAATCGACGATGCCGGACTCCACCTCCATGTTAAGGGTAAACCTCAGCTCCTTGAGGTCGATCATGTGGTGCTTTGCGCTGGTCAGGAGCCTTTGCGCGATTTGTATTCCCCCCTTGTTGCAGCAGGTATACAGGTACATCTCATCGGCGGGGCAAAAGAAGCCACTGAACTGGATGCCAAACGGGCCATTTCAGAAGGGTTTTTGTTGACGCAGCATAGTTTGGCTGTTTAGAGTGTTTCCGACAAAAAAGCGCCCCCTGACAGCGTTATGCCATCAGGGGGCGCTTTCAATGTTGCCGAACGGCTATCTCTCCAGCACGAAAGTGGCCGTTGCTTTGACGCCGCCTTCCGGCTGAACCACCAGGTAATACAAGCCGTTGGCCAGCCGCTCATTCAGGTTGAGCTCCAACCACTCCTCTGCAATAGTATGTGCCTGGCTCAACACTTCCTGACCTTGTGCATTGATCAGCCGGAGTTGCAACTTTTGCCCCATCCATGCTTGTACGTCTACCAGCACCGTGCCGCTGCTCGGGTTGGGCCGCATAGAAAGCGCAGGGTCCTGGAACAAGGATTCCGCATTGTCCCCTTCTATGTCACGCAAGTCGAGTTCCTCCAGACCTTTGTTGCCGGCCCAGGGCTGGACGGGGCAATAGAAGGTATTCAAATAGGCCTCGTAGCCTTCCCCGTTCTTCAAGCGGGCAAACATGTGGATGTAGTTGTTGGGAAACGACTGCTGAGTGAGCCGGTGCTCAAACACATCTGACTGCCCGTTTTTGAGTCCTGGGGAAACAGACCGATAGCGCAAAGAGTAGAACGGAGAAGCGTTCGGGTTGCGCACTTTGTAGGTGTTGCCTGTGTTTGGCGCGGTGTAAATGCTGCCTTCCTGCGGCGTTACTGCCACGATGCCGGGAGGCAGTTCGTTCAACACATAATCCACCTCCGAAGCACAGAAATTGGTTGCCCGTATGCGGAACCTCGGCTGATGGATGGAATCCAGCCGAATGTCGAGCAATTCAAATTTCATACAACCAATCACCTTGATGTCGCAGGGAGGAGGGGCGTCCAAGACAGTGATATTGAAACAACAGGAGGTCTGGTTCCCGCAGTTATTGTTGGCCTGATAACATAGGGTGTTGATTCCCAATGGAAAAGCATTGCCAGTCACTCCCGAAATTTGTTGGAGACTGATGGCTGGGTCGGGGCAGTTCGTGCTGGTTGTGGGCGCTGCGTAGTTCACCGTGACCGTAGTGGCTGCCACGGGTAGTTGAACGGTTTGGTTGGGCGGGCATTGGATACCCAGGGTGGTTACCATGATGCTGAAGCAGCATTCGTCCAGATTGCCGCAAGAAGTGGTAGCCTGGTAACATACCGTGTTCAAACCAGCCGGGAAATTACTGCCGGAGGGTAGCCCGTCCCATTGCTGGATGAGCGGGGTCGAGCCGGGACAATCGGTGCTGGCCGTTGGCAGCGGATACGTGACCGGTACCGTGCTAGCATTGTTGGGCAAAGCAACGGTCATATTGGGTGGGCACTGGATGTCTACAGTCGTTACATGTATGCTGAAGCAACATTCGTCCTGGTTTCCACAGGAATTCGTGGCGCTATAACATACCGTGTTGATGCCCGCCGGGAAATTACCGCCAGAAGCCAGGCCTTGTGTCAACTGGGCAATGGGGGTTGGTCCGGGGCAATCTGTGGTAACCGCAGGTTGGGCATAGGTTACGGGTATCGTACCTACGTTGTTTATCAATGCAACGGTTATGTTGGGCGGGCACTGAATGTCCAGTGTGGTGACGTGCACCGTGAAACAACAAGTGGCTTCATTGTCGCAAGTGTTGGAAGCGGCGTAACATACTGTGGTAATGCCAGCCGGGAAATCTCCACCCGCCGCCGGGCCTTGTGTCAACTGGGCAATGGGCGTTGCTCCCGGACAATCCGTGGTAACCGTGGGTTGGGCATAGTCTACCGACACGGTAC
>CAZPEJ010000668.1:0-3236 GCA_964585465.1 uncultured Ardenticatenaceae bacterium | reverse complement strand
TGGATTGTGGTATGAAATTGTTTCAATCCCCCTTGGGGAGCAACGGCCGTTCCAACCTCTGGCGTTACGATAGCGATCAAGGGACGTTCTACGGTTTCAATCCCCCTTGGGGAGCAACGGCCGTTCCAACATGGTACTTGGGATGTGTTTTTGCTTGATGTAGTGTTTCAATCCCCCTTGGGGAGCAACGGCCGTTCCAACTCTGAAAGTCGGTTTTTCCGACTCTGAAAGTCGGGTTTCAATCCCCCTTGGGGAGCTACGGCCGTTCCAACGTAACCCCTGACGATGGCGAAAACCCCACTGGTGGTTTCAATCCCCCTTGGGGAGCTACGGCCGTTCCAACTCAGCTATGGTACCAGGGTCTAAGCCTACAGAAGGGGGTTTCAATCCCCCTTGGGGAGCTACGGCCGTTCCAACTTAGTACTCAAGACTTGGCGTTTTCTAATTATTTGTTTCAATCCCCCTTGGGGAGCTACGGCCGTTCCAACTTTCTTGCTATGGCCGAAACTGTGTTTGGTTAGCACGTTTCAATCCCCCTTGGGGAGCTACGGCCGTTCCAACTGGTATCCCCCGCCTTTAGCACATACGGCCCCGTGTTTCAATCCCCCTTGGGGAGCTACGGCCGTTCCAACAGCAGTTATCCACAGTGGGAGAACGGCCTGAATTTAGGCATCTTTTTGTTGGGTTTGTGGGCAAATATAACCATCTCAACCCTTTCAAACCACAGATGATGGGTATTATACACCATGAAATCTTTCTTTTCGAGGGTCGCAAAAACGAATTGTAAAATCGTACATTTTTTTGCGATAATAGGGAAATATTTTATTGTTAACGTTCGTGAAGCGTGTGAGAGCTTATGCAAACACTCCTTCTGACCCCACACTCGGTTACATTGGTTCTGGCTTATTTGCACCATTATACCTGTAAATTTTTCCCGGGGCGATGCCTTTCCAGCACCCACTTGAACCACCTGGCAAACTGGCTACAAACTGATAAAGCAGGGCTACGCACAGCCCGCGAGCACCGCCCCTTGGCCACACACCTCTCTCTGCTACTCGCAGCTGGTTTGTTAGATATAGATGGCGGGTATTGGCTTTGTTTGCCACCTGCTTTCACATGGCTGCAATCTCCTCACCGTGCCGAAATGAGCCTGACCTTTCGGCTTGATAGAATTCATCGCTATGACAAGGTAAAGGGGTGAATACAACCCTTACAAGCCGTTGAAAACCTACCTCTACTTGCACTATTTTTGATGAAGAACCGTGAAAGTGATCTAGTTTCGCAACAGATCATCCAAAAACTCCGATGCCGGATGCACCCCTGTAATCAGCAAATGGTCGCGGGCGCGGGTGCAGGCCACGTACAACAAATGCCGCTCCGTGTTGTATACCTCTTCCAGGTCCGACTCATCCACCACCGCTTCAATCCGGTCAGCCAATGGCAACACCCCATCATCACAGGCCATCACCGCCACCGCCCGAAACTCCAGCCCTTTTGCCAGATGCATGGTACTCACCGCCACACTCTCTTTCGCCGGGGCCACCCGATCATCTAACTCGGCCGTTTTCACCCCCGCCAGTTTTGCCGCCTCCAATGCCCGGCCAATTTCCTCCCGCGAACGCACAAACACCCCAATCTCGGCTGGTTGTATCCCTTCTGCCAGCCGTTCCTTCAGCCAGTTGCCCACCGCCTGGGCTTCTGCAACTGCTGTATCCAGAATATCAATCACTGGCGGCGGGCCGTTAAAAATAGAAATTGCCCCCCGCCGTTCCTCGATGTTGCCATCCACATCGCTGAGAGTGGCTGGCAGTAGCCGGTCTGCCTGTTGCCGAATCTGGTGGCTGGTGCGGTAATTAATAGTCAGAATGTGTGATCGGCCGCGCACCTCTACCCCGATGTGTTTCCACGAAAAAGGCTGCTGAAAAATCCGCTGCCCCAGGTCGCCGGTAAAAAAGAGTGCGTCTGGCCGCCCCCCGCCCAATACAGTTAATAAGCGCAACTCTGCTACCCCTAAATCCTGGCACTCATCGGCCACCACAAAATCATACGGCCGTTTTCCACCCTCCACAAGAGCCATCGTCACACGGCCATACACCATCGGCCATGTCACCAACTCTTGCGCTGCCAATGCCGCCCGTACCTGCTCAAAGATGCCCCACAACACTTCCCGCTGTCGGTTGCCCAGGCGCGTTTTCCGACCAAGCCGGGGAACATCCCGGTAACTCTCCCACAATGCCAGCTGCCAGCCATCCACCACTTCTGTCCACTCCTCCATCAAGAAGGCTTCGCTGAAATGATGCCCCGGTGTGGCGGCTGCTATCTGTGTCACCATCGGCCGTACTATCTCTGGCGTGGCAATGGCTGGTGTACCAAATAGGGCTGTATACAGGTCAGCCCCCAACTCCTTGAGCGAATAAATCTGAACACGCTCCCGTATCGTTGGCTCATTGCCGATCAGCCGTAACAGCTTGACATTCAGCGCATTAGCCAGGGCATCGGAGAAGGTGGTCAGCACAATGTTGGCTTCCGGCTGCTGCCGCGCCAGGAAAACGGCCCGGTGCAGAGCCACCACTGTTTTGCCCGTCCCGGCCGTGCCAGCCACCCGCGCTGGCCCACTGTAACTCCGTTCTACCAGGTGCCGTTGCGCCGGGTGCAGAAAAACCGTCCACTTCTCCCAGGGAAATTCCAATGCCCGCTCCAACTCCTCCACATTGGCTAACACACGGAAGCGTCGCTGGGCATCGGGATGGTCAAAGGGATCCATAGTGGCGGCTACTGGCCCAACCTGTCGCGGCCGGCCGCCGGTGGCTACCAGCAGCAATGCTTCGGCCGCTTCTTGGGGCAAATGTTCGGCCACTTCCAACAAGGTATCTTCGGTTGCCTGCCGCACATCGGGCAGCCACTCGGCTGGTACACCATACCCAAGCAGTTCTTCGTCGGTGATGCGGGCAAAAAGTAATGGTTGGGCTGCTGGCCTCTCCACATAGCGGAAAACAGGAATCTCCTCCACTCGTTCCCGCACCTCCACCAGTTGGGCTGCTCCTGTGTGTGGGTGTCGTTCAATCTTGCGCCGTATAGCCCACTCATAAGCCGCGTCGTGATGATCCACATAACACAGTAGCAGGCTGCCCTCGGTCTGGTGAATAATGAGCCGGATGTCGCTGCTCACCCGCACTGACCAGAAATGGGGGTCTTTGGCCCGATCCAGCCGATGGAATTGCAGGCTGGGATGGGAG
>CAZPEJ010000667.1:0-3243 GCA_964585465.1 uncultured Ardenticatenaceae bacterium | reverse complement strand
TTCCGCACCTTCCCTTTCCGCTGCTGGGCAATCCGTTCATCTACCGTCTTGCGGGCAATTACTTCGTATAACAACGCTTGAGTGTTACCATGTTTGCGAAGAATACGCCCTAATCGCTGCACATATTCGCGGGCACTGGCACTGCCCCCCAACACCACCGCCACTTTGGCTTCTGGCACATCCACCCCTTCGTTTAATACGTTGGAGGTGACAACGGCCCGGTATGTTCCGGTGCGAAATCCATCCAAAATCGTTTTGCGTTCGTTGGCTTTGGTCTGGTGGGTAATGGAGGGCAGCAAGTAGCGACGGGCAATGGTGTAGGCAAAGTGGTTGTGGGCGGTGAAGATGAGCATTTGTTGATGGCTGTGTTCTCGCAGCAGCCGATCCAACAGTTCTAATTTGGCCTGGGCTTGATGCACGATTTCTTTAAGTTTTAGCTCGGCCACCTTGGCCCGCCGTGCCTGCAAATCATAGGCACTGCGTCGGGTCATTTCGTCCCACCAGTGTGGGCCGTGGGATTCGCGCAGGTGAGCTTCGCGCACATAGCCGGTGTAAGTATGGTAAGCCTGGTCGTAGCTGGCTCGCTCCTCTGGGGTCAGGTTTATCCGAATGCGTTCAGTGCGGTACTCTGCCAGTTGTTCCCCGGTCAGGTCGTCTATTCGTTTTTGGTATACCACCGGCCCCACCAGTTCATTGAGCAGGGTAATATCGGCCGTTTCCTGTGGATAGGTGGCGGTTAATCCCAAACGATAAGGGGCGGCACACATCAGAGCGATTTCGTGCCAGCTAGGGGCAGGCAGGTGGTGGATTTCGTCAAAAATGAGCAGCTTAAACTGGTTACCCAGGGTTTCGGCATGTGACCAGGCACTGGGGTAGGTGGTGATGGTGAGGGGTCTGGCTTCTTTTTCCAGGCCATACCACACCCCCACCGGTTGTTGAAAGGCATCTGTGAGGCGGGCGTACCATTGGTGTAACAAATCTATGGTAGGCACAACGACCAGGGTAGAAACGGCCGTTTCCGCGATAGCTTTAAGGGCGACAAAGGTTTTCCCGGCTCCAGTGGGTAAAACAATGCTACCCCAGCGGTCAGCCTGGTGCCAGGCAGCTAAGGAATCTAGTTGGTAGTCGTGTGGGGAACGGCCGTCTTGCCATTGCAACAAAATATCATACCAGCGTGGCACATGGTTTTGCACCCCCTGAGCCATCAACCAGGGGCGAATCTGGCGATAAAACACGGCCGGGCAACGCCACCGCGCATTGAGCCATTGAAAAGGGGGTGGTGGTTGAACTGTTTGTGCCACCCCCTCTAAAACAATCGTCCCACCCAGAAAAAATGCTTTCGGCCGTTCATCCATGCCTCCATGCTACCGTTTTCCAGGCCAGGGTGCAATGTCCTATTCTGCGAAGGGAAATAACAGGTCATCCATAAACCCCTTTCCCTTGTGATGATCATAACATGAACAGAAACGGCCGTTTATTGCCTGGTTCGTCTTCAAAGCCGTTCAATACCAGTTGAATATCTTAAAGTTTATCGGAAATAAGGTTTCTCGCGCAGGGGCGCAGAGCGTTTTCCCTCTCAGCGTCTCAGCGTCTCTGCGCGACATAAAGTTAATTCCAATTAGGACATTGGTCAGTATGAAGGTAGGAAGGTAGCCGTTTTCTGTCTGCTCTCACCTGTTAAATTGGGCGACCTGTTGAACTCCGTTTTCAACATGGAGCAGGATCGTTCAGATACGGAAGGGAATCTGTAGGTAAACCCAGCTTCACCGAATAGGGAGGCCTCTAACCCGAACGGCCGTATCTGTCACTGTAACGGCTGATCCTTCTAAAAGAGCAGCTACCACTTCAGGCAAAATAACTAACAATCGTTGAGTAACCGTTTGAGGATCAGCGTCTCCCAATCGCAAAGTTATCAAGCTGGGGTAGTGCCGACCACTTAACGCTAACAAGGTTGAGAAATCCAGGTCTTGTGTCACAACAATATGGTTGTTGTTGCCTGCCCAATTCAAGATTTCATCATCAGGTGCAGTTGGGGATAAAACATCAGTCATCCGCACAATATCCCACCCTTCTTGTTTTAACATTTGAACGGTTTGTGGTGAGATGTTCATATCAGCTAATAACTGGATCAGTTTCACAAAACCTCTACACGGAAGGTACTATTTGAATTTGATCAGACACAACCCATGCTGCATACCGCATTGCCTGGTACACATCCTCTAGTTCTAATTCAGGGTAGGCTACCAACACATCTTGAATAGAGTGACTATTTCCTAACATCTTCAAGATGGTGCTAACTGTCAACCTTGTGCCGCGAATGGTAGGTTGTCCTAAACAAACGGCCGGATTTACTGTGATTCGGTTCAAATTTTCCATAATAAGCCCCTTTCCTCGCGGCGATTATAACACAAACAAAAACGGCCGTTTCCCCCAAAACGGCCGTTTCTCATCACCTTTCACGTTTCACCCTACACCACAATATTCACCAACTTCCCCCGCACCACTAATACTTTTTTGGGTGTTTTCCCCTCTAACCAGGGGACAATACGCTCCGAGGTCAACGCCAGTTGCTCCAAATCGGCATCGCTCACCTCCGCCGAAACCTCCAGGCGATCCCGCACCTTACCGTTCACCTGCACCACCAGTGTCACAGTATCCTCTTTGGTGGTTTCCTCATCCCATTGCGGCCAGGGCTGTTGATGCACACTGTAACGATTACCACGTTGTGCCCATAGTTCCTCGGTGATGTGTGGGGCGATGGGAGCCAGCAGCAGCAGCAAATTGGTCACAGCTTCATGCCAAACGGCCGTTTCCACATTGCGCCGTTTTTGGGCTTCTACCAGATGGTTACGAAACTCCATAATGGCAGCAACGGCCGTATTAAAAGAAAACTCCTCAATATCCTGCGACACCTTCCGAATCGTTTGGTGGGTTTTGCGCCGCAGGGTTCTAGCGGCCGTTTCATCGGCCGTTGTGGGCACATAGTTAGCCATCGCAACCTCCCACACATCATTCAACAACCGTTGTGGCCCCTTAATACCATCATAATTCCAGGGGCCACCCTGATCCCACTTGGCAAAAAACATCAAATAGGTACGAACCGTATCCGCCCCATACTTTTGCACCAGGTTATCCGGGGCCACCACATTCCCCCTGGATTTAGACATCTTTTCCCCATCTTCCCCCAACACCATCCCCTGGTTGTAGAGGGCAGTCATCGGCTCGGTATCCTTCACCAGCCCC
>CAZPEJ010000666.1:0-3248 GCA_964585465.1 uncultured Ardenticatenaceae bacterium | reverse complement strand
AGTGTCTACACGGTATTGTTCGTAATCAATTTCGCGGAACAGACCTGGGTGGGCAATGGGGATGTGATACCCTTCCAGGTAATTATCTATATACACTTTCCAGTTGCAGTTTACATAATAATCTCGTCGTTCTACCAGCCCCATCCCCTGGATGTTAAACCCGCTTTGGCTCACTTCCTGGGCGATGGGGGCTAACAACCCGGCCAGGGAGGTGGCCTGGGGATCGAGGTTGACAAAGATAAACGGCCCCCACACCTCGACCTGTACCGGAATGAGGCAAAAATCTTCTTTGGCAAAGTTATTTACCTCGTCAAACTCTGGGGTGGTCAATAAACGGCCGTTTAACCCATATGTCCAACCATGATATTTACACTGTAAACTTTTGCGGTTGCCCTTGCCGATGGCAACTGGCCCGGCACGGTGGCGACACACATTGTAAAACCCATGCAACTCGTTATCCTTGTCGCGGGTAATCACCAACGGCTCGCCCAATACCTCACAAGTAAAAAAGTCGCCCACCCGTTGCACCATCTCCAAACGGCCGACAGGCTGCCAGGTACGCCAGAAAATAGACTCCTTTTCCGCTTCCAGAAAGGCCGGGTCAATATACCATCGGGCTGGCAGGGTTGCCGCGCGGGATAAATCGTTCGTGAAATGGTAGTCGCTTAAGTCCATAGGCAGAAGGGGAGCGTGAAACGTGAGACGTAAAACGTGAAAGGAATATCACATTTTACGCCTCCGTTTTATGAAACCAGCCCTTTTTGAATCGCCATCGAAATCTGTTCGACTTCAAATGGTTTCTGAATCCAGGCCACCACTCCTTCACTGAGGGCCGCCTGGTCTTGTTCTTCATAGGGGTAGCCCGTGACAATAATCATTTTGATGTCTGAGCGGCGTTCTTTGAGCCGGGTGTAGAGGGTGGCTCCGCTCATGCCGGGCATAACCATGTCGCTCAATACCAGCGAGATTTTGCCCTGTTTCTGGTCAAACAGTTCCAGGGCTGTTTCGCCGTCGGCAGCCATAAAGACCTGGTAGTTGAGTGTTTCCAGAATTGCAGCAACCGCTTCGCGCATGTTGGGGTCGTCTTCGACCACCAGAATGGTTTGCCCTTTCCCTTCGGCTGCTATTTCTGCTTTGTGGGGTTCGGAAACGGCCGTTTCTTCATACGTCATCGTAGGCAGATAAATGGTAAACCGGGTGCCTTTCCCCAACTCGCTACTCACGTCAATAAACCCATCATGCTGCCGCACAATCCCATACACCTGTGCTAACCCCAGCCCGGTGCCTTTGCCAGGGGCTTTGGTGGTGAAAAATGGCTCAAAGATACGCGGCACATCCTCCGGTTTAATACCCGTACCTGTATCGCTAACACTCAACATCAACCATTCGCCGCTGTGCATATCGGGTAAGGGGGGTTTTTCCGTTTCTGCCACCAGCAGAGGCTCCAGTTCAATCTTCAACTTACCCCCATCGGGCATTGCGTCGCGGGCATTCACCGCCAGATTCATAATAACCTGCTGCATACGAGTTAAATTGGCACTGGTGGTAAAATCTCCTTCGCCATAATCCAGGTTGATGGCGATATTTTCCGGGAAGGTACGTTTTGCCAGCTTCACAAACTCTTTCAGGAAAGGTAACAAATTTACCATACGCCGTTCCATGGCGGATTGGCGGCTGAAATCCAAAATTTGCACAATCAGGCTGGCAGCCAGCTTGGCTTGTTGGAAAATGGTCGAAACACGCTGGTCGCCGGGTGCCGAAGAAGATTTCATCAACATCTGCGAGTACAAAATAATCACCGTCATGATGTTGTTGAAGTCGTGGGCAATACCGGCCGCCAGTTGACCCACCATTGCCAGCCGTTCTTGTGTCTGGATAAATTGCTGCTGTTTGCGGGCTTCGGTCACATCGCGCAGCACCAAAACCCAGCTACCTGCCTGTGTAGCCCCTTCCACTGGGTGAGCGGCCACCTCAAAGATGCGGCGGGTTTTGCCGTAGGCAATTTCGTGCCAGGGTGCCCCCCCCTCTAATGGCTCTAATAAATTGGGCAGCGGTCGCCCACCTAATTCGGTTAACACGTCGCCGACTTTGATACCCGCCAGTAAGTTCAGATAGGTTTGGGCGGCCGGGTTTGCCAGTTCAATTCGATGGCGACTATCCAGCAGTAAAATCCCTTCTTGCACAGTGTCCAAGATTTGCTGCACGCGGCGGGCTTGTCGTTCCGTTTGTTGGTGCAGGCGGGCATTTTCCATGGCGATGGCGGCGGCGTTTGCCAGGGGGAGCAGGCGATCCGCGTCCTGGGTGGTAAAGTCGCGGGGAGCGTCTCCATCCAGGCGTAACAGCCCTAATACTTTGTCCTGGGAACGGATGGGCACAACGGCATGGGCGCGAATCCATTTGGTGGCTTCGATGGTGATCCATCGGTTTTCCAGCCGGGTATCTAGTACTACGATGGGTTTGCCGGTGCGAACGGCTTCGGCATCCAGGCTGAAGGTGTTGAGGGGTTGGGCAAAGTTTTGGATGATTTCCTGGCCGCCATACTGTTCATATCCCCGATGGCGCACGATTCGCAGGCGATCCCCCTCTAGCAGGGCGATGTGGGCGGCTTTGAAAGGTACCAGGCGGCGGGCTTGTTGTAATACTTCGTCCAAAACGGCCGTTGGGTTGGTTTGTGAGGTTAAAGAAAGGGTGACACCGGTCAGCGTTTCTGCTTGCAGGCGTTGTTCCCGTTCTGCCGCCAATAGTCGCTCTCGTTCCAATTCTGACTGTTTATGGGCGGTGATGTCTACCCCTGTGCCGATGATGTACTCTGTTTCACCGGATTCGTTGAGTATGGTGGAGCAAGACCAGGCGATGAGGCGTTTGTCTTCTTTTTTGGTTAGCCAGTACCCTTCATAGGGGCTGGGTTCGCTGCTATCCTGCAACTGGTCAAAAACGGCTTTAGTCAAAATGGCCCCTTCGGGGGTGAGCAAAACATCCCAGGCAAATTTGCCAACTACCTCAGGCCAGGTGTAACCGGTGATTTGTTCGCAGGCACGGTTAAAACGAACGATGCGCCCTTCGCGGTCGTACAACACCACCAGGGCACCGGAGGTATCCAGGATGGCAGAGGCTAATGCCCGCTCTTTTTGTGAGGTTTGCAGGCTTTGATCCAGGCTGCGAATGAGTTGGTTGATGGCGTAGGCCAGGGTGAGGGCCAGCAAGAAGAAGATGACTCCCTGGGTGATGAGGGAGAAGGGGGAGGTGAA
>CAZPEJ010000665.1:0-3251 GCA_964585465.1 uncultured Ardenticatenaceae bacterium | reverse complement strand
CTCCAATCTCCACTCTCCAATCCCCACTCCCCACTCCCCATTCCCAGTTTCCTCTCACGTTTCACGTTTCACGTTTCACGCTTCCTCCACCGCCTTCCTGCAACACTCTTCCGGCACCACAGGGTTGCAAAAAGGGGTGGCGTTGTCACATTCGGCCGTTCTCAATCAGCTTGCCGGTTATAGCCAGGCGATTGGGCTGAATGAGCAAGATGTGGTGGTTAGCTGGCTGCCTCTCTACCATGATATGGGGTTGATTGCCGGGTTTTTGCTGCCCCTGGTGCAAGGCATCCCCCTGGTGTTGATGTCCCCCTTCGATTGGGTGCAACACCCCGCCCTGCTGCTGCGAGCCATCCACGACCACAACGGCACACTTTGTTGGCTGCCCAATTTTGCCTATAACCATTGCGCCCGCCGCATCCGCCAGCGCGATACGGCCGAACGCTCTCTGGCCTCCATGCGCCTGTTCATCAACTGCTCCGAACCGGTGCGCCACCACAGCCACCAGCTTTTTTTACAGCGGTTCGCCGCCAACGGAGTGAAACCAGAGATGTTGGGTGTGAGTTATGCCATGGCCGAAAACACCTTTGCCGTGACCCAAACACCCCCTGGCACAGCCGCCCACCTGGATGTGGTGCATCGGTTAGAACTGGCGCAAAATCAGCAGGCAATCCCGGTATCGGCCGATTCTCCCCACGCCATCACCCAAGTCTCCTGCGGACGGCCGATTTCCCACACCCATCTGCAAATCCTGGATAACCAGCAAAACCCCCTGCCGGAGCGGCACGTCGGCGAAATTGCTATCCAGAGTGATTGTATGTTGACGGCGTATTACAAACGGGATGATTTACGGCCGTTTGCCAATGGCTGGTACTTAACAGGCGACCGGGGGTATCTGGCGGATGGTGAGTTGTATGTAATCGGCCGTTCCAAAGACCTGATTATTCACGCTGGCAAAAACATCTACCCCCAGGACATCGAGGCCATCGTCAACGAGGTGCCGGGGGTACACCCAGGGCGGGTGGTGGCTTTTGGGGTACCAGACGAACGTGAAGGCACCGAACTCATCACCATCATTGCCGAAGTAGACACCCCAGACCCGGCCGAACAGAAACAGATCAACGTTGCCATTCGTCAAGCGGTGGCTCGCCACACCGGCGTGACAGTCACTTATGTCGAGTTAGTAGACGGCCGTTGGCTCATCAAAACCTCCAGCGGCAAAATCGGCCGGGCCGCCAACCGCCAAAAGTGGCTACAAAACCGCCCACCTCCCTGAACCAGTACAAGTGGTACCAATCAAGTTTGACAATTCGCCCATCACTCGACACAATTCTACGCATATGCGATGGCCTCCCTATCAACACGTCTTTTTTGACTGCGACTCTACCCTCACCACCGTAGAAGGGATTGATATTTTGGCGGAAGCGGCTGGCAAAAAGTGGCGGGTTGAAGTATTAACCCGTGCCGCGATGGATGGTGAACTGGCCTTGGAGGAGGTGTATGCCAAACGATTGCAGGCAGTTCATCCAACGTTTGAGCAAATCAACCACATTCGTCACGCTTATAAACGGCACATTGTCGAAGATGCCCAGGCTGTGGTGGCTGCTTTGCAACATTTGGGGCATGAGGTTTACATTATTAGTGGCGGGTTAGCAGAACCGGTGGAGGAATTTGGGGTCTTTTTAGGGGTGCCACGCCACCATATTCGGGCGGTGGGGGTGGCGTATAATCAGCTTTCGGGGGATTGGTGGCGCGGGGATAAGGTGGTGAACCCGCAAGAGGAGTATCTGACTTATGAAGAGGGGGCGTTGACGGTCAGCGATGGCAAAGCTCAGATTATCAAAACGTTGTTAGAAGGGAAAAACGGCCGTTCCCTCCTCATTGGTGATGGCAGCAGCGACCTGTTAGCCGGGCAGGCGGTGGATTTATTTGTCGGGTTCGGCGGCGTGGTGGCACGGAATCGTGTTCGCCAGCAAGCCCCCATTTTCCTGCAAAGCCCCGGCCTCTCCCCCTTGTTGCCCCTGGCGGCTGGCCCGGCCGCCCTGCGCCAACTCCACCACACCCCCTACGCTTCCGTTTTTAGCAAAGGGTTAAATCTTATCCAAACAGGAGTAATCACATTTAACGATGACAAACTCAACATCAAATTCCGTGAGGCTCTCCAGGCCACACATCAAACTTTTTATCCCTGGGCCAACTGAAGTTCGCCCGGAAATTCTGGACGCACAAACCCACTGGATGATTGGGCACCGGATGCCAGAATGCCTCGATTTAATTGGTAACATTCATCCCAAATTACAGCAAGTTTTCCGCACCAGCAAACGTGTTTTGATTAGCACCTCCTCCGGCAGCGGCCTGATGGAAGGAGCTATTCGCAACTGCACCGACAAAAAGATTCTCCACTGCATCAATGGGGCATTTGCTGACCGTTGGTGGCAAATTACCGAAGCCAACGGCAAAAGTAACGAAGTTTTGCAGGTGGAATGGGGCAAACCCATTTTGCCAGAGATGGTGGTCGAACGGCTGGCTGCGGGTGGGTTCGATGCTGTTGCCATCACCCACAACGAAACCAGCACCGGCGTAACCAGCCCCGTTGCCGAAATTGCCGCCGCCGTTCGTGCCCTGCCCGACGGGCAAGACATCATGATTTTGGTGGACGCTGTGAGTGGCCTGGCAGGCACACGAGCCGAATTTGATGCCTGGGATTTAGATGTGTTGCTCACCTCCAGCCAAAAAGCGTTTGGTCTGCCAGCTGGCCTGGCCTTTGCGGCCGTCTCCGACCGGGCAATGGCAAAAGCCAGAACCGTGAAAAATCGGGGGTATTACTTCGATTTTATAGATATGGAAAAGTATTTATTGAAAAACCAAACGTCTGCCACACCGGCCGTTTCTTTGTTGTATGCCTTAGAACAACAATTAACTGATATGGTGGCCGAGGGAATGGAGGCCCGCTGGGCGCGCCACGAAGCCATGCGTGATATGACCATTCATTGGGCAAAAGCGCGTGGGTTAACTCTCTTTGCTGCCGCCGGGTATGAATCCCCTACTGTGACCTGCATCAACAACGATACGAACCTGGACATCTCTGGGTTAAACAAGTTTTTGCGGCAGCGGGGCATGATTATCTCCAATGGGTATGGCAACCTGAAAGGCAAAAACTTCCGCATTGCCCACATGGGCGACCTGCAAATGAGTGATATGGAAGAACTGTTTGCAGCTATAGACGAATTTTTAGGTGTATAAACCGTGAGTCA
>CAZPEJ010000664.1:0-3260 GCA_964585465.1 uncultured Ardenticatenaceae bacterium | reverse complement strand
ATATGTTGTGTCTAGCAGCCTGTCGGCGAACGGCCGAATAACACACGGGTGGCGCGGATGGGATGGATGCACGCGGATAAAACCAGAGAAAAAATCCGCGAAAACCTGTCAAATCTGCGTCATCCGCGTTCCATTGAGAAACTGCCAGTGAATGGAATTCACCAGACGAGGAATTACCCTGCTGGTGACAAATGTGGTAGAATTACAACAGTGATGATGGAGAATAAACCCACCCTGCCTGGCCTCTGGCAAACAATCGCTGCTGGTTTCGATTTAACCACGAAACATTTGTGGTTACTGCTCCTGCCGGTGATTCTCGACACCTTTTTCTGGTTAGGGCCACGTTTCAACATGTTGGCATTGGTGCAACGGAGTTTGTCTGGCACTTTTCCGATGGCAGGCATGATAGGCACCAATGAAGAGATGTTGCAACTGGTTTCCCAGTTTAACGTGTTTACGCTGTTGAGCGTGCCGTTTATTGGCGTTCCCACGTTAATGTCTGGCCTGGCCCCCGAACAAACCCCGCTGGTTCCTCTTTTCTGGGAAGTTGGCAGTTACACAGTCTGGTTTTTGCTGTTTTTCGGCTTAACAGCGGTGGGATTGGGATTAACGGCCGTTTACTTCGGTCTGGTAGCGCAAATCATCCGTGTAGATCGCCTCAATATCACCCAATTTGCCAAACGGTTGGGCATCAACTGGTTACAATTTTTGGCCCTGGCGGCTGCTTTGATCCTTGTGCTTTGTGTCATCTACATTCCCATTTTGCCCATCAGCACCATTTTATTCCTCATGAACCCCTCCGTCGGCTCCCTCACTGCCTCTTGTGGTTGGGTATTGTTGCTCTGGCTAGTCATTTATCAGGCCTTTTTACCCCAGGGAATCATCTTAAACGGCCGTCCTCTGTTACGCGCCCTGATAGAGAGTGTGCGCCTCATTCAAACCCACTTTGTTTCTGCGCTCACCCTATTATTTATCATCTTTGTCATCAATCGCATCCTGGATGTCATTTTGCGCCTGGCCGATAGCGGCACCTGGTTTACCGGAGTCAGCATCCTCGGCCACGCCTTCATTTCCACGTCATTAGTTGTTGCCACCTTCATCTTTTACCGCGACAGAACAACCAACCCCAACAACTAAAAACTCAAAACTCGAAACTCAAAACTCAAAACGGAAAAAAACCATGTTAGATCCAACTCCCAATACCGCATACGATGCCAGTAGTATTCAAATCCTCAAAGGTTTAGAGGCAGTGCGCTTGCGCCCCGGCATGTACATCGGCGGCACCGATGTAAAGGCACTGCACCATCTGGTTTATGAAATTGTAGATAACAGCCTGGACGAAGCCTTAGCCGGGGTGTGTGACCGCATTGAAATCACCATTCACCCCGATGCCAGCGTCAGTGTGGAGGATAACGGCCGGGGCATTCCCGTCACCGAACACCCCACTGAAAAGGTGTCTGCTTTGCAGGTGGTGATGACCTCGCTTCATGCTGGCGGTAAATTTAACTCCGGGGCCTACAAAGTGTCGGGGGGGTTGCATGGGGTAGGGGCAGCGGCCGTGAATGCAGTCTCGAACTGGATGGAAGTCACCGTGCGGCGGGATGGCGGGGTGTTTTTTCAGCGTTACGAACGGGGCATCCCCAAAACCAAAGTAAAACGGATTGGGGATATGCAGCCAGAGGAGCGCAGCGGCACTTATACCCGTTTCAAATTTGACGACACCATCTTTACCGAGGATGCTATTTACCGTTTTGAAACCCTGGTCAACCGCTTCCGCGAAATGGCTTTTGTCACCAGTGGGGTCTTTTTGCGCTTTCGGGACGAACGGCAAAAACCAGTCCGCGAGATGAGCTTTTATTTTGAGGGGCGGGTGAAATCCTTTGTCCGTTACTTGAATCGCAACCGGAAACCATTGCATGAACCGGTGTATGCCCACAAAGAAATTGACAATATAGATGTAGAAGTGGCTCTACAATACACCGAAGGAACTTCTATTTCGGAATTTGCTTTTGCCAACACCATTCACACCCCAGACGGAGGCAGCCACATGAGTGGGATGCGTAACGCCGTCACGCGTGTGATTAACTCCTATGCCCGCAAAAATGGGTATTTGAAGGATAAAGAGGATAACTTTAGCAGTGATGACACACGGGAAGGATTAACGGCCGTTGTCAGCATCAAACACCCTGGCCCCCAATTTGAAAGCCAGACCAAAGTCAAATTGATGAACCCAGAAGTGGCAGGCATCGTTTCCAGCGTCACCAGCGAAGCCCTCTCAGCCTACCTGGAGGAAAACCCCCGCGAAGCCAAAAGAATCGTCGAACGTTGCCTCACCTCCTCCCGTGCCCGCGATGCTGCCCGCAAAGCCCGCGAACTGGTCATGCGAAAGAGCGCGTTAGACAGCCTCACCCTACCCGGCAAACTGGCAGATTGCTCCGAACGAGACCCGGCCAAATGTGAACTGTACATTGTCGAAGGGGATTCGGCCGGTGGCACTGCCAAACAGGGGCGGGATCGCCATTTCCAGGCAATTTTGCCCTTGCGCGGTAAAATTTTGAATACAGAACGCGCTCGCCTGGACAAAATTTTGACCAACAACGAAGTTAAATCCCTTATTGCTGCCCTGGGTGTAGGCATCGGGGAATCCTTTGACCTGGGCAATTTGCGATACGGCCGAACCATCATTATGACCGATGCCGACGTAGACGGCAGCCACATCCGCACCTTGTTGCTCACCTTCTTCTTCCGCTATATGCCCGAACTCATTGAAAACGGCCACCTGTACATTGCCCAACCCCCCCTCTACGCCGTCAAAGAGGGTAAAAACACCCACTTTGCCTATACCGAAGCCCAACAACAAACCCTGCTCAAAAACCTGGATGGGAAAAAATATAACGTCCAGCGTTACAAAGGGTTGGGCGAAATGAATGCCCTACAGTTATGGGAAACCACCATGGATCCGGGCAACCGCACCCTGTTGCAAGTCACCATCGAGGACGCAGTCATGGCAGACAAAACCTTTGACATGCTGATGGGTGACGAAGTAGCTCCCCGCCGTCGTTTTATCACCACCCACGCCGCCGAAGTCCGCAACCTGGATGTGTAGGAAATGTATACAGCATAAGGTTACAAATTGATAGTCTGCTGAAAGAGATTAGAGATTGGAGATTGGAAAATCTCCAATCTCTAATCTCCAATCTCAATAAAAATGTTACTTTATGCCCTTGTGAACATAAAAAGCCCTGGTTAAGAAACTAACC
>CAZPEJ010000663.1:0-3261 GCA_964585465.1 uncultured Ardenticatenaceae bacterium | reverse complement strand
CACTGCCACCCCCACTCCAACGGCCACCACCACCCCCGTAGAATAGCCATTATCGAGATTAACTTGTAACGCTCTGGGATTTAACCGCAAAGTACACAAAAAACACAAAGGTTTTCTCTCTGCTTTGCGCGAGAAACCTTATTTCCGCTAAACTCTAATGACGGGATCGGCATCCCAACCACACACAAATAATGCCGGTATAGCAGATTTTCGCGGTTTTTTCCCGTTTTATCCGCGTTCACCCATCCCACCCGCGTCACCCGCGTGCCATTTCCCCATTTTCCAAATGTTACGCACCTATCACTTTTACAAAAACGGATTCAACCGCCGTTCCATGCCAATTGTGGTCACTTCCCCATGACCAGAAAAAACCTGTGTCTGGTCTGGCAAAACCAACAACTGCTCCCGAATTGTTTTTAACAAGGTTTCAGCATCACCGCCCGGCAAATCCGTTCGGCCGATACTGCCTTGAAACAATACGTCCCCATCAAAAATGACCCGGTGGTCTGGAATGTAAAAGCTGACATGACCGGGGGCATGACCGGGGGTATACAACACATGCAGTTTCAGGTTGCCCACCGTCAAAATTTGCCCTTCTTTTAACATTTCGTCTGGGGCGGGTGGGGCCGGAATACGCAAATTAAAAAAAGCGGCCGACATGGTAGCCATGCCCAACATATCCACTGCTTCCGGGTGAATGTAAATTGGGGCGTTGGTTTCCTCTTTTAGTTGGGCCAGGCCGCCTACATGGTCAAAATGGGCATGGGTGAGCAAGATGTGGGTGACATCGTACCCTTGTTGTTGAGCAGTGACAGCAATACTCCGGCCGTCCCAGGCTGGATCAATAACAGCAGCCTGACCCGTCTCTTCACAGGCAACAATGTAACAATTGGTTTGAATTGGGCCAAGCGGGAGTTTGAGTATTTGAATCATCGGAAAATCCTTTGTGGAGATTGGCGATTAGTTAATCTCCACTGACTGGTACGCCACTTTTCCAGAGGGAGAACAGGGGCAAGTGGCGGGGTAACATACGCTGTGCCTGCCAGCCGAGGTAAAACAATTCTACAAAAGCGGCCACATTGAGGGCAACGGCGGCGGTGGGCAGACCAGGAAGGCGATACACCAGACCGACAAAGAGGATAACGGCCGTTATCAACAAATTTAACCCCATGCCCACATTCACCGCTTTGGTTGTGTCGTTGTGAATGAGCAACCCACGCAGCCAGGAAGCAATGGTGGCGAAAGCCGGAAAAAATAAAAAGAGAGCCAGCCCCGATTGTACCAGTTCTCCTGTTTCCGCTGGCATATTTTGTACTTGAAAAATGTACCAATCAGATAGGGGCGTAAAAAGGAAAATAAAAGTGGCAATGGTGAGAACGGCCGCTAACGACCATGTAAACTGGCGTAACGGCCGAAAAGCAGTTGGCTCCTTGCTCCGAGCAATAATCACCTCTGGCAAAGCAAAAGCGGCCGCCCGCGCCATTAACATAATCTGGTATACAATCGGCCAGGCCGCCAGCGACGACACAGGCAACGGCAACCGACTGAGGCTAGATGTCACCAGAGGTTGCGCCAGCAGCACCAACAGCGAAGTACCAGCCAGCGGCAAATGAAACCAGAACAGGCGGCGATAGGTCAAGGGGTTGCTGTCTTCCACCGGGGTTTGCACCGCCAGATGTTGGCGCAAAACGGGTTGCACTGCCCACTGGGCATACAACGCTTCGGCCACAACCCCCAAAATCAAGGCCGTTGCCCCACTCACCACTCCCGGCCAATCGGTAAAAGCAGCCAACCCCACAATTGTCCCCCCCGACGTGAGCAGCCGAACGGCCGTTCCCCAGGCCACTTTTTGGGTCTGATTAAAACGAATCATAATACCTTGCAAAAACCGCCGCCAGGCAATGGCCGCACTCCACAAAAACATAATTTGCAGCCCCGGCCGTACCCAGTCCGCCACCTCGGCGGGGGTTTCCAACCACCCCACAACCACCACCTGGTACAACGGGGTGAACGCAATCAGCAGTGAGAGCAAAGTCAATGCTGCCGCCCAATGCAGGGTGAATGTACGCACCAATAAATAAGAAGCCCTATCTTTGACCAGGGCGGTAGATGTAGCCAGCAAGTTAATAATGGGGCTTTCAATGGTCACAGAGAGGCTAATCACAATGCCATACGCCGCCACCATCAAGGTTTTGTTATCCAGGCGGTTGAGAGAAGCAGTAATGAGGGGGCCTTCGGCCGTCATCAGCAGCCAGCTGGCAAACAGAGGTAACCAAAACCAAAAAATATCACGTTGTCGCATAAAATACCTTAAAGGCTCTTTGGGAACTCAGGGGGTTGGCAACCAATGAAACGTGAAAACGTAAAACGTGACCAGAGAAATTTTACGTTTCACGTTTTACGTTTCACGGCAAATCCCACAAAATCCGAAAGACCCACCTTAAAAAGCTATCAGCTATTAGCCGCATACAACAGGTACGCTGGCAAACGGCGAGTATACATGAAGTTTCAGCAGGTGTCGTATCGAGTTTCAGGTGGGAGCATTTCAGTTTTCGCCCCTCACCCCTCGCTCTTCACCCTTCGTCCCTCGTCCTTCACTGGACACAGTGACACCTTCCGTGATAAAAACGTAACCAAATATCATCCACTATTTTTAAGGAAGTGACCCATGCGAAAAAAAGTAACCCTGATTACTGGTGCTTCTGGTGAAATTGGGCTGGCCCTCATCAACAGCCTGTCCCAAGACCACCATCTGTTGACCCTGGACTTACACCCCCTGCCCGCCAATATGCAAGGATTTTCGACCCATATCATAGGGGATATTCTGGATCGTAACCTGTTTGCTCGCCTGGTAACAGAGTATGAGTTTGATGCGATTTATCACCTGGCCGCTTTGCTCTCTACCCGCAGCGAATTCTCCCCGGAACTGGCGCATCAAGTGAACGTGAATGGCACGTTGCACCTGTTACAACTGGCGGTTGAGCAGTCACAACGGCGCGGTCAACCTGTCAAATTTATTTTTCCTAGCTCTATTGCTGTTTATGGAATGCCAGACCTGGCAACGAAGGGGCGTGATGTGCATGTGCGCGAGTGGGATTGGAACTACCCGACCACAATGTATGGCTGCAATAAGTTGTATTGCGAACAACTCGGCACTTATTTTGGTCTGCATTATCAACAACTGGCGGTGAATCCACCGGTCATGATAGATTTTCGCAGTTTACGTTTTCCTGGGTTGATCAGCGCGCTGACGGTGCCAAC
>CAZPEJ010000662.1:0-3262 GCA_964585465.1 uncultured Ardenticatenaceae bacterium | reverse complement strand
AGCCAGCACATGGGCCCCGTTGGCGATGGGTTGAATCAGTTGGGCGTTGCTCACCTTATTCTGTGGCAAAAAAACAACCGCCGGAATGCCTGCTGCCGCCGCATAAGCCGCCAGCGCAGCACTCGTATCACCCGTGCTGGCACAAGCAACCGCTTTTACCGGGCTGTCGCCGTTTGCCATCATCTGTTTCACCACACTCACCAACACAGTCATGCCCAGGTCTTTGAAGCTACCCGTGTGGCTATTGCCGCATAACTTGACCCACAAATCGGGCACCCCCAGTTGCCGCCCCAGGCGTTCGGCCCAAAACAGGTTGGAGTTGCCTTCAAACATACTCACAATGTTGTCATCCGCAATGGAAGGAATGACCCACTCTTTCATCGCCCACACCCCGCTGCCATGCGGCCAACGGGTGGTTCCAGCTCGTTCATCTAACAATTTCATCCAGGCGGCCGGGCTGCGATGCCTCAAGGTTTCTACTTCATGGTGAACTTCTAATAACCCGCCACAGGTTGGGCAGGTGTAAATGACTTCATACAAGGAGTAAGAGCCGGGGCAACCCCGAAAACAGCGAAAATAGGTTTGGTGTGACATAGGGTTATTGTACTCTTGGGCAAAGTGGATTGCCAGCAGGGGCTTGACATTTGTCAATAAATCGGTTAATATATGCCAATTACCCGATTAAGTGCATAATGCGGTAAATCGCATAAAACAACAAAGGCGAAAACACAATGCCAACAACTGATTTTGATATTCTTGTTCCCAATCGGCTTAACCAGATCCAACTCAGTTTGGAACCGGCACAAAATGGCTTTCATAGTTTGATGTTGCTGATGAAGATGGAGCATGTGTCAGGGTTTGCGGAGTGGGTGGGGCAAACGGCCGTTTCCCTCACCCCCGCCCAACGCCACACCCATCGCCTCGTCTTCCAGGGGTTGTACTACGCCCTCATGCCCAAACAGAGCTACTCCTCGTTTCTGGCCTATGTAGACGACCTGGCTTTGCAAAACCCAGCCACCTTGCGTGACCGTATCTTCTCTGCTTATGCCAAACTATCCATAAGTGTCGCCCCACCCCAGGATCAGGCCGAGTTGTTAGCCGACCGGGCGTTATTCATCGAGTATTTGCGGGCGCGGTTTAATGAGGAGTTAATTGATGTAGACATCGAGAGCGAATCCCACGCCTTGCTCAATGACCCACCCGCCATGCAACAACTGATTGTGTCCCATTTACGGGAGATGTGGCACACCTATCTGGCCCCTGAGTGGGAACGCACCAAGAGCATGTTACAAACCTGTGTCGCCGCATTTCAACAGATGGATTTGCCACAACTCACCATGCAGGAAGCTGTTGACCAGGTATTGGGGCAAGAGTTGGGAGATAGCTGTGAACCCTGGTTGCAGGGGGTAAATCAACTCATTTTTGTGCCCTCTGCCCATGTCGGGCCATATGTGGGCAAGATGAAAGCCAATGGCACACTTTGGCTCATCTTTGGGGCATACCTGCCGCAAGGAACGCAGATCAACTCGCCCGAACTGAGCCGTTCGGAGCTACTCACCCGCTTGAGCGCATTGGCAGATGACACCCGCCTGGGTATGCTGCGGTTATTGAGCGAGGAGGGGGAGTTGTGTTCGCCAGAGATTATTGAAAAGATGGTTTTGAGTCAGTCGGCTGCTTCGCGCCATTTGCAACAGTTGAGTGCGACGGGTTATCTGGTGGAACGCCGCCGCGAGGGAGCTAAATGTTTTACCCTTAACCGCGAGCGAATCGAAGGAACTTGTCAGGCATTGTTGCACTTTTTGCGGGAGACATAACGGCCGAAAACAGGGCGCGGATGGACGCAGATCAAGCGGATCAACGCGGTTTTTAAGGTGATGAAATGGAAAACTTTGCACGAGAAATTTATTTATTGGAACAGCGTCAACACCACCTGACACAACATTTACAGCGCAAGCAACAAATTGCCGAAGCGATTGCGGCGATAGAACAAACCCGCCCCACCCTGATGACCCAAATTGCTACTTTCTGGCAGGTGTTGGCCCAGGTGAAAAAGATTCGTATTGAAGTTTCTGTTGTTTTACAAGAACCAGTTATCGAAAAAGCTGGTTATTAAACACGTTTCAGGAGATTAGAGATTGGAGATTAACAAGTGCCAGCGATAAATCTCTAATCTCTAATCCCCCAACATGTCAGATAATGCCCTTTGTGGGTACAAAAGGAGTTATGATGTCTCAAACCAATTGGTGGTCACTCGTCCAGGAAACCATGCAAGCCCTATCTCCCCTTTACCAGCAGGAAACCCAGGCTGTTTTTGAGCAGGTAGGGTATCAATCGGGGGATTGGTTTAACAGTTTTATGGCGTATGGGCTGGAGCCTCAACCGCTCACGGCCGATTTTTACCAATCCCAGTTCCCGTATATCAGCTTAACCAGACAACAAAATGGGCTGGCAGAAACGGCCGAAAGAGGTTTTTTAACGGCCGTTTCCCCCCACACCTACCACCTGAGCGACAAAGGACGCAACGCCATTACACGCTTTTTTTCAACGGCCGTTGCCGCCATTTCCCAGGTAAACCCACTGCCAACGGCCGATCTGGAACGGCTGGCCGTCCTGCTATACAAAGTCGTTAAAACCATTCTCAACACCCCCGAACCCGCCCAAAAATCCCAATTGTTAATCAGCCGTCGCACCGACCCTGGCATGAGTACACATCCCGCCGCCCGCATTGACCAGTACATGACCGATTTGCAGCGTTTTCGGGACGATGCCCATCTGGCCGCCTGGGCACACCATGGGGTTAGCGGGCAAGCCTGGGAAACCCTCACTTTCACCTGGCATGAGCCGGGGCAAACGGCCGAAAAATTGGCCGAAACCCTCTCTTTTCGTGGGCATCCTGCCGAAGGTTATGCAGTTGCATTGGCGGAATTGGGGCAAAAAGGGTGGCTGGTAGCCGGAGAAAACGGGTATGAACTAAGCGAAAACGGCCGATTGGTACGGGAAACGGCCGAAACCCTCACCGACACCTACTTCCAAACAGGTTTTTCCGCCCTCTCCACCGCCGAACAAACCGAGTGTGCCGATCTGCTCACCCACTTCAACCACGCCCTGACGGAAATGAACGCTGGGGGGGAAAAGTGAACAGTGGGGGGGAAAGTGAACAGTGGACAGTGAACAGTAAACAGTAATAAGTAAACAGTAATCAGTAAATGACCCGTCCTAAATATAATTGACACATTAGTGAGGATAAAGGACGGACAAAGAT
>CAZPEJ010000661.1:0-3264 GCA_964585465.1 uncultured Ardenticatenaceae bacterium | reverse complement strand
CGGTTTGCATTAGATAAAACCGATGAGATATGGGACCAAGGGCTTAAAGCACTGGTTGCTGGGCGACTTGACCTGGAGTTATTTACCGAAGAAGAACTAACAGTTGCTACTGAAAAAATGAAAGAGATCACCGGCAATCAAATCTCTGCACCAGAACTCTTCTCTCAACACCAGGATGAATTTATAAATTGGCTACAGACATATGGGGAACAACTTCTTACACCAAAGCGTAACAATCAGATGGTGAAACACTTAAAAGCCAGTTTGATAGAGAATGATGTGCCAGAGGAATATGCACCTTTTGTCCATATGTTAATAGAACAACTGAAAAACGAAGCAGCGACAGACCTGTTAAAACCTTATTTCCCCTCACTCATTATCGGTGACATGCGTAATTGGTTAAGGTCTGGGACGGAAAATGCCGAAGATGATGGGGAAATGGAAGAGGAGGAAAACCTGTGACCGACTTAACCAAAGGTACTGCTCATAATGTGTTGCGGTATGATCGGAACCCGCTGGATGTCATCTTTGCGCCCAAAAGCGTCGCCATTGTAGGGGCTACTGAAAAAGAAGGGAGTGTAGGGCGCACCATCGTGTGGAATTTGCTCCGCAATACCTTTGGTGGCACCATTTTTCCGGTCAATCCCAAACGAAACAACATCCTGGGGATTAAAACCTATCCCAGCATAAAAGACATCCCTGATGAAATTGACCTGGCTGTGATTGTTACCCCGGCCGCCACCGTTCCTGGCATTATTAGCGAATGTGTGGAGGTGGGGGTCAAAGGGGCCATCATTATCTCGGCTGGTTTTAAGGAGACAGGGCCAGAGGGGCTGGCTCTGGAACAGCAGGTTTTAAGCGAGGCACGGCGGGGAAACATGCGGATTATTGGCCCCAATTGCCTGGGTATTATGAACCCCATCACCGGCCTCAACGCCACGTTTGCCAACGTTATGGCTCGTCCTGGTACCGTGGGGTTTATCAGTCAGAGTGGGGCGTTGTGTACTTCGATCTTGGATTGGAGCCTGAAACAGAATGTCGGGTTCAGTGCTTTTATCTCCATTGGCTCGATGTTGGATGTGGGTTGGGGGGATTTGATTTATTACCTGGGGGATGATCCACGCACTAAAAGCATTGTGATGTACATGGAAACCATCGGTGATGCCCGCTCTTTTCTGTCGGCGGCGCGAGAGGTGGCTCTGACAAAACCAATTATTGTCATTAAGCCGGGGCGAACGGCCGCAGCAGCCAAAGCGGCCGCTTCTCACACAGGTTCGTTGGCCGGTAGTGACGAGGTGTTGGCGGCCGCTTTTCGGCGCAGTGGGGTGTTGCGGGTGAATGAAATTGATGATCTGTTTAACATGGCTGAAGTGTTGGCAAAACAGCCTCGCCCGCTGGGGCCGCGCCTGACCATTATCACCAATGCGGGTGGCCCAGGTGTGCTGGCAACCGATGCCCTCATTACAGGCGGTGGTGAGTTGACCCCGCTTTCCGATGAGACAATGGATAAACTGAACGGGATATTGCCCGCCCACTGGAGCCACAACAATCCAATTGACATTTTAGGGGATGCGGGGGCGGATCGGTATGCGGCGGCGATGAAAACGGCCGCTAATGACCGTAACAGTGATGGGTTGTTGGTGATCTTAACCCCCCAGGCCATGACCGACCCCACCAAAACGGCTCAGGAGTTAAAGGAGTTGTATCCTCGCCCGGCGTTGTACCCCTACGGAAAGCCGATTCTGGCAAGCTGGATGGGGGGCAGTGATGTGGCAGCAGGGGAAACGATTTTGAACCAGGCGAACATTCCCACGTTTCCGTTTCCCGATACGGCCGTTCGTATCTTTAACTACATGTGGCGGTATCAAAAACGGCTCAATAGTTTGTATGAAACACCCGCCTGGACAGAAACGGCCGATGGGGTTCGCAACCGTCAAACCGTTGCAGATACCATTGCTCACATCCGGCAAAACGGCCGTACTTTGCTCACCGAATATGAATCCAAACAGGTATTGGCGGCTTACGGCATTCCCACTGTCCCCACCCACCTGGCCCACAGCGCAGACGAAGCCGTTGCCCTGGCAGAAAAAATCGGCTACCCGGTGGTCATTAAACTCAACTCCGAGACCATTACCCATAAAACAGATGTGGGTGGGGTGCGTCTGGACTTGATCCACCCCAACGAAGTGCGCCGGGCCTATGAAACAATGGAAAAGGCTGTGAACGACAAGTTTGGGGCCGAACATTTCCTGGGTGTCACTGTGCAGCCCATGATCAACTTGAAAGAGGCGTATGAACTGATCATTGGAGCCAGCCCCGATGAACAGTTTGGGCCGGTATTGCTGTTTGGCACGGGTGGCACGTTGGTAGAGGTGTTTAAGGATCGGGCGTTGGGGTTGCCACCCCTCAATACCACCCTGGCGCGGCGCATGATGGAAGAGACAAAAATCTACAAAGCGTTACAAGGGGTGCGCGGCCGCCAGCCAGTGGATTTACCAGCCCTGGAGGAGTTACTGGTGCATTTTAGCCAGTTGGTGGTGGAGCAACGCTGGATTAAGGAGATTGACATTAACCCGCTGTTGGCTGCGTCGGACCAGTTGATTGCGCTGGATGCACGGGTGGTGTTGTATGAACCAGAGGTGACAGAGGCGCAATTGCCCAGGTTGGCAATACGGCCGTATCCAGCCCAATACATGCAACCCTTCACCGATAAACAAGGAGATAGTTACACCGTTCGCCCCATTCGCCCAGAAGACGAACCCCTGATGGTGCAATTTCACAACACCCTTTCCGAACGGAGCGTCTATTTGCGCTATTTCCGCGCTTTTCGCCTGGATCAGCGAGTAGAACATGAACGACTGGTGCGGATCTGTTTTGTGGATTATGACCGGGATATTGTGCTGGTAATGGAACGGAAAAAAGCAGAGGGTGAAGAACGGGAAATCGTGGCTGTCGGCCGTTTGAGCCACAAATATGGCTCCACCGAAGCCGAGTTTGCCCTGTTGATTAGTGATGCCTACCAGGGACGCGGGTTAGGCAAGGCATTGCTCAAACGACTATTGGACATCGGCAAACAAGAGGGAGTGGAACGGGTCGTGGCTTATATGCTCAATGAAAACTGGGGCATGTACCATGTCTGTCAACGTTTGGGTTTCCAGTTCACACGAGATGCGGAGTTAATTAAAGCCACCATTGAACTAAGGAACGCAGATTAAATAACCTACAAGAGATTAGAGATTGGAGATTGGAGATTGAACCAATTGT
>CAZPEJ010000660.1:0-3265 GCA_964585465.1 uncultured Ardenticatenaceae bacterium | reverse complement strand
ACGACTTCAACTCATCTACACGCTGGCGACCTGCATCTGTCACCAACACAATCATCGCATCTTCCCGTTTCATCTCCTCCAGGGTAATGGCCTCGTGCAGCTTCATCCCTGCCCCCAGCCCCGGCACGTCTACAATGCGTAAGTAACCATTCATCAGCAGGTTGGGAACACCTGTGCGCGGTTTCACCCGGAATGTGGCCGATTTGATGAGGCGAATTTGCCGCTGCTCGCTGCCCTTAAACCCATCTTCGCGCAGGTGTTTGTAGGAATCGGGGTTGTCCAGGGCCAGGTTCACTGGAGGAGGTGTACCCGCTTTGAACAACTCTTTGTTATTGTCAAAGGAGTGAACACAATCTATCAGGATTTCCAGGTATTCATCCCGTTCTGTTTTGGCCTGCCCCTGGTTGCCTTCCATAATGGCTTTCACCGAGGCCAGCCCTTGTTCCCGTTCGCCATCGTTGGTAATGTCGAACCCATCCATCTGGGCCAACTGGCACAGACGGCGCACACGGTCGGCAAACTCTTCGCGGCTCCAATAGCTCAATACCAGGGATTCTGCTTCCCCTTCTTTGGCCTGTTCAATGTAAACGATGGTACCAGTAACGGCCGTTACCGCCCCGGTGGGTAACAAATTACGCCCCAGCAACGCATTAATCAATGTACTTTTGCCCACCCCTGTGCCGCCGAAAAAGACCAGGGTATAGGTGCGCTGGGCCAAAATTTTCTGCGCCTCTTCAATGCTAAAAGAAGCCTGGGGTACGGCCCGAATGAGATAATCCTTCGTTTGGTCAATCGCCTTTTGCAAATTGACCCACAACTCCACCTGTGCCGGGCTGATATGGGGCAAGGTCTCCAGGGAAGTTTTTAGTTCCTGGTATTTATCGCTTTTTTTAGAACTCATGGTGAAAATCCTTCCTCATGTGGTATGACGTGTTGCGGTCGCAACGCGGTTTTTAGACAAGACAAATGGCGGCATTTGCCACACACTTCTTAGTACGCATAGGGCAAAAAAAGGTTTCAGGATGGGAGGTTTCAGGTTTTACTTAGCCATGATGCTGCTGCAAGCTGCGAACCTTGAGTTCTTTCTGCCGTAGGGCCTGAATGCCACTGACGGCCGCCTGGGCTGCGGAGAGGGTTGAAAGGATAAGGACGTTGTGCTGAATGGCGGCCTGTCGCAGGGCGGCCTGGTCTTCATGAGCCTGTTGCCCCAAGGGAGTGTTAATGATGAGTTGAATTTTACCTGAATTAATTAAACGAACAGTATTTCGCCCCGGTTCGCTGGCTTTTAATACCACTTTGACAGGTAAACCAGCCCGTTTGAGGGCAACGGCCGTTCCTTTGGTGGCATACAGTTGAAAACCTAAGCGGTGTAAATCACGGCCGATTTTCAAAACGGCCGATTGGTCAAACTCATTTACCGTAATCAAAGCCGCCCCACTGGTAGGCAACGGGGTTCCGGCGGCCATTTGGGCTTTGGCAAAGGCGTGACCAAACCGCGAGGCGTGACCCATCACCTCGCCCGTACTACGCATTTCTGGCCCTAACAGCGTACTCGCTCCAGGCAACTTGTTGAAAGGTAATACCGCCTCCTTGACAAAAAACCCATCTACCGACGGCATCTCGATAAAACCAAGTTCAACCAACGTTTTGCCAGCCTGCACCTGGGCGGCGATTTTTGCCAACGGATAACCGGTGGCTTTGCTGACAAATGGCACAGTGCGGCTGGCGCGGGGATTCACCTCCAACACATACACCACCTCATCCTTGATAGCAAATTGTACATTCATCAAACCCCGCACCTGCAAGGCTAACCCCAGCCGTTCGGTATAATCCCGAATAATGCTTAAATGGTACAGGCTGATTTTGTAGGGTGGCAGCACACAAGCACTATCGCCCGAATGAATACCCGCTTCTTCGATGTGTTGCATCACCCCGGCCAACACTACTCGTTCCCCATCACACACCGCGTCTACATCCACCTCAAAGGCATCTTCCAGGAATTGGTCAATCAGCACCGGGTGGCCATCGGAGACGATTGCCGCTTCGTGCAGAAACCGTTCCAGTTGGGCATCATTGTAAGCGATGGCCATGGCCCGCCCGCCCAAAACAAAGGAGGGGCGCACCAGTACCGGGTAACCAATTTTATGCACAATTTTTAAGGCTTCGTGGTGGGAGTGGGCCATGCCCCAGGCAGCGTGGTCAATATCCAGTTCGCGCAGCAAAGCCCCAAACCGCCCACGATCTTCCGCCAGGTGGATGGAATCGGGGGAGGTACCCCAGATAGGGACTCCAGCTGCTGCCAGATCGGCCGTTAAATTGATGGGGGTTTGCCCACCAAACTGCACAATCACCCCAATGGGTTTCTCCAATTCGACGATGTTGAGGACATCTTCCAGGGTGAGGGATTCAAAGTAAAGGCGGTCGGCAGTGTCGTAGTCGGTGCTGACGGTTTCGGGGTTGCAATTGATCATGATGGTTTCGTAACCCAATTCGTGCAAGGCCCAGCAGGCGTGGACACAACAGTAATCAAATTCGATTCCCTGCCCAATTCGGTTGGGGCCACCCCCTAAGATAATCACTTTCGGCCGTTTTGTGGGGTTGGCTTCGTCGTCTGTTTCGTAGGTGGCATACAGGTAGGGGGTGAAGGCTTCAAACTCGGCGGCACAGGTGTCTACCCGGTAATAGGCTGGCACAATGCCCAGTTCTTTGCGCCGCGCCCGCACCGCCATTTCGCTGGCAGCAACCGCCTGGGCAATCACTTTGTCGGCAAACCCCATCCGTTTGGCGGTGCAGAGCAAATCGGCCGAAAGGTCAGCCAACCCTTTAACCTGACGTAATTCCATTTCTAGCTGCAAAATTTGTTGTAGCTGGGTAACAAACCAGGGGTCAATGGCTGTTTGGGCAACCACTTCGTCTACGGTGGCACCATCGTGCAGGCTGGAGGCGATTTTGAACAGTCGTTGGGCGGTAGGCAGGTGAAGGGGGATGTGTTGCAAATTCGGCCGTTCTGCCAGCAAGCGGCTAAACCCCGGAATGCCAATATCCAGGCCACGAATCGCTTTGTTTAATGCTTCGGGGAAGGTGCGCCCAATCGCCATCACTTCTCCGACACTTTTCATCTGTGGCCCCAGGGTAGCATCGGCTCCGGGGAATTTCTCAAAGTTCCAACGAGGAATTTTGACAACGCAGTAATCAATGCTCGGCTCAAAACTGGCGGGGGTGACGCGGGTGATGTCGTTGGGAATCTCGTCCAGCGTGTAGCCCA
>CAZPEJ010000659.1:0-3265 GCA_964585465.1 uncultured Ardenticatenaceae bacterium | reverse complement strand
CGTAAAACGTGACCAGAGAAATTTTACGTTTCACGTTTTACGTTTCATAACAACCCCCACAAAATCCGAAAAACTCAACACAAATAAAAACCAGAAAAAAATCTGCGAAAATCCGTTATACCCGCGTTATCCGCGTTCCATCTATTAGCCATCAAATCGGTAGCCAATGCCGCGCACGGTGACAATACGGGTAGCGTTTGCCGGATCAGCCTCTATTTTTTCGCGTAACCACCGAACGTGGACATCTACGGTGCGGCTGTTGCCATCATAAGACCAGCCCCAAACCCGTTCCAGAATCAAATCGCGGGATAAGGCGATACCTTGATGCCGCGCCAGAAAGAGGAGCAGGTCGTACTCTTTGGGTTTCAGGTGCAAGGGGGTGGTGAGCAGGCGAGCTTCGCGCCGGTTTTGGTCAATGGTGAGGTTCTCAAAAACCAGCACGGCCGGGCCAGTGCTGGGGGAGGCGGCCATTTCGGAAACGGCCGTTTCGCCATTTCCCTCCATTTGCCCGGCCGCCAACTCCTCCCGAATCAGTTCCACCCGTCGCAGCAACGCTTTTATCCGCGCCAGCAGTTCCCGCATACTGAATGGTTTGGTCAGGTAATCATCCGCCCCCATCTCCAGCCCCACAATTTTATCCACTTCCTCGGCGCGGGCTGTGAGCATGAGAATGGGCACACTGAGTTCTTTACGCAGGATGCGACACACTTCAAACCCATCCATCCCCGGCAACATCACATCCAGCAAAATTAAGTGAGGTTTTTGTTTACGGGCAATATCCAAAGCCGAACGGCCGTTATCGGCCGTCAACACCCCATACCCCTGACGCTGCAAATTGTACTCCACCGTTTCACGCAAGGTGACATCATCTTCTACAATCAATACTTTGTAATCCATAAGGTTTGTGCAAAAACGAACCAAAATTTTTCGAGCCTGAGATTGTCAATTGACAATCTCTTCTGTTGTAACAATGAACCGGACAAGCGTCAACTATGTTTGACAGTAGATTCGCTTTTGTTATAATTCCGCTCGCTACAATCCTCAGTAGCTCAATGGCAGAGCAATCGGCTGTTAACCGATGGGTTGTTGGTTCGAGTCCAACCTGAGGAGCAGGAAGAGGATAAAGCGGTAGGCCGGGAAGCCTACCGTTTTTTGTTTCAAAGGCAAAAGAAACCATTTACCTTTGCTGGTTGACCCTCAAACCATGAACAGCGAACCTTTTGACTTTCCCCGTTACTTCGCCCGTGTACAATCCACCCCTGATTGGCAACAGTTTCAAATGGGTATGGCCCAATTTGCCGGGGTGCAACCCCCGATGTCTGTTTTAGATGTGGGTTGTGGCCCCGGCCGTCTGGTACAACAGTTGCAAGATCAGGGTGTTCGTGCAGTAGGGGCAGACAATGATTGGTTGATGGCGGTAAAAGCGCGTTCCATTCATCCCAATCTGCCCATCAGCCTGGCGGCGGTGGAAACGTTACCCTATGCCAGCAACCAGTTTGATGCCGTGCTGGCGGCTAATTTGTTGTTCTTGTTACCCAATCCGCTACAGGCATTGCAGGAGATGGTGCGGGTGGTACGGCCGGGTGGCAAGGTGGCGGTGTGGAACCCCAGCGAACGAATGAGCCGCAAACTAGCCTTTCAACACACCCAGCAACACCCGGAAATAGATGAGTTTGCCCGGAAACATATTGTCAATTGGGCGGGTATTGCCGAAGCCCATCGCCGCTGGAATGGAGTAGAATTACAGCAGATGTTTGACGAAGCTGGTCTGAGTCAATTTGCCACAGAGCTTGTTTTGGGTGGTTTAGCCCGTTATGCAAGGGGACAGAAAGGTTAAAGGCTCGTGACCATCTTGTGGTTTCCTCAGGGTAGGTATGACTGAGTTTAATATCGAATCCCGTTTAGCCGAAGCAGTGACTATTCCAGAAAAAGTGGAAGTTTTGCGCTCGTCTGCTTTCGATTTGATGCACAAAGGCCAACTTGGTGAGGCGTTTTCTTATTTATCAGATGCTCTGAAACTGCTCAAAGAGCATACAGACCCTCTCGTACAAATACAAATTTTACGGCTGACGGGGCATTGTCTGATAACTCTAGGGGATTATTCAGAAGCGTTATCTTACTACTTACAAACATTAGACCTTTCCAGATTGCACCAGGATAGACAGAGTGAGGCTTCGACCCTCAACGGCATAGGGGTTATACATAATGCCTTAGGTGATTTTGACCAGGAAGTGGCGTTTTATTTGAAAGCGTTACCAATTCATCAGGAGATCGGTCATAAGCGGGGCGAGGCCAATGTAATGAATAACCTGGCTTTGGCTTATTGTGCCCTGGGGAAGTTTGAGGAGGCTTTACACTGTGCGACTCAGGGATTGGCTCTGGCGCAACAGCACCATCTTTCGCCAACAAACCTGCACCTTTTAAGTACGTTTGGAGAAATCTATCGGGTGATGGGGGACATGGAGAAAGCGTTGAGCTATCTTCAACAGACCCGTGAAATGGCCGTTGCGGAGAATCGCCCACAGGTGGAGATGTTTAGCTGTGTGTCTATGGGGGAGGTTTATGCTGATCAGCAACAAGTTGAGATGGCTATCACGACATTACAATACGCTTTGCAACTGTTGACGAAACAGAAGGCACCGGTTGAATTAGCGAAATGTCACCGGATTTTGGCGGAGGTTTATAAACAATGTGGCGATTTTGCGTCGGCTTTGTCCCATTATGAGCAGTTTCATCATCTAGATAAACAGATGTTTAATGAGAAGGCTGATAAAAATCTGAAGTATCTGCAAATAAAGTATCAAATGCAGGAAGCTGCCAGAGAAGTGGAAATTCACCAACTAAAAAATGCGGCGTTGCAGCTAGAGGTGACGGAACGAGCGCGGGTGAATGACCATTTGACTACTTTGCACCGGGAGTTATCGGTGGAACACGGCCGTTTGCAAGCTCTCATTCAAGCCAGTCAAGATGGTATTTTGCTGATTGGGAACAAACGGCGCATTTTGGTCATGAATGAAACAGCTTTTCACATGTTGGGTCTGCCTGGGGTGGTAACGGACTGGGTTAATCAGCCATTGCGGAAGGCGGTTGTCGTCCTGTCACTCTTGTCCCGAAAGGTGGTGCGGCAGGTTTATGCAGAGGTAAAACGGATTAACCGGGGGGATAGTAGCGCGGCAGAGGGGGAGTTTGAGATCACAGAGCGTATTTTGCATTGGCGTAACTTGCCAGTGATTGTGGATGAAAAAAGTATCGGCCGTTTATTCAT
>CAZPEJ010000658.1:0-3269 GCA_964585465.1 uncultured Ardenticatenaceae bacterium | reverse complement strand
GGCCATTCCTGACAAACGGCCGATACTTCCCCACTGCTGGCGGCTGTTTGGCGGCCGTTATCGGCCGTTGCCAGTTCAATCGCCACATAGGGCAGTTTGAGTGTCTGGCAAATGGTGGCGGTGATGGCGGGTAAAGTTTGGCCAGGAACGGCCGTTTCCTGTAGCTGCCGCCCTAATTGAGACAGCACCTTGTACGGTTCGCCCAAGTCGCCATAGAGCAGGCGGTTGACGCGGCGCTGCAAACGGTCGCGGACGGGCTGGAAGAGGGCGGCAATGAGGCCGGTTGCCAGCAGGGAGACGAGGAGGTTGTTTTGTGACTGAAAGAGCAGGCTGAGGCCGCCAACGATGAGGGTGTAGAGGGTGAGGATAACGGCCGTTAAGCCCCCATATACCAACGTCCGGTTGATCACAATCTTCAAGTCATACAGCCCATCGCGCAAAATGGCGACAGACAGGGCGATGACAAAGCCGATGGAAACGGCCGTTATCGCTGGCATGATAATAAACAAAACCAGTAAATCATGGGCCGAAAGGGGCTGCGTTTGGGTGACGATGTTTGGGGCGATGAGCAACTGTATGACAATAACTAGCACAAAAGCGGCAAAGGAAATCATAACCCAGCGAATGTGCCGTCGCCCCACCGCATCGGACAGCCGTCGGTAGCGGTAAGCCTGTGCGCCCAGGCCAAGGCCCAGGTAGAACAGAGCAAAAACGGGGCCAAGCTGTTCAGGCATTCCGGTCACGGCCCACACCGTCTGTAAGACTACGAAAGGCAGCAGCCAGCGCGTCCAGCGGGGAACAAAACGGCCGTCGGGAAACAGGTAGAGTAACCCCCCAAAAGCGACAAAGGCCAGACCGCTAAGAAAACTAAACGGCCGTTCCAAAACAGGCCATCTGGTAAAGAGGCTGAATGTCACCGGCCCACCAATGCGCGTGGCGATCAGCACCAGCGACACCCCCAAAAATGCGCCAAACCAGTCCCGTTTGTGCCAGAAAAGGACGACACCGGCCACACCAAACGTAAGTACCAGTGCCATTTCCATGCCAAACACCACCCAAGCGTGGAGAGCAGGCGAAACGCCCAGGTCAGCCGAAGCGGCGCGCATGGCCTCGGCTGAATAGAAGGTATCCCAGTTGTAAAGAGCATCCAGGTTGGTAAAGATGGTCTGCACATAAACCCAGGCTCCCACCAGCCAACTGGCCCACAGCAGGAAAATCACCAGCCAGGCGGCCAGCAGGCCCACGCGGAGTAAGCGGGGATGGGAGAGGAAACGGCCGTTTCTTTCCCTGGTTGCTGGTGTGGTGAGTTGGGGTTTGTACATGGGTTGATTATACCAGCTTGGTGGAGGAAACGGCCGTTCTTCAAAATCAAATTCCTTTGTTGAAAACCTCTATATCCCTAAAAGAACTGGACTATTATTCCAAACCTTCAACCAGTTTCAGCATTCATGAGCCTTAATTCATATTGTGGATCACCTTCAATATCAGTTCCGGCACTTTTTACTTCAATAATCCAGGTGATAGCTTTCTGTGCGGGCCAGTTTGCCTGGAAAACGTTTGAAAGCAAAGCTGATTCCAGATCCCCAGAATGATTTGTAAAATCCATCTCAACAGTACATCCTATCGTCCATTCCCCGTGCAACGGTTTTTCTAAAGGGATTTCAGCCCTGAATTGTGTGGAAGATTTTTTGTTGGCATGGATTTTTGTCTTTGAAAATCCCGGCCCCGTCAGGCTAAACGTGGCTCCTACGATGCTCCCAACGGCCGTACCAGCTTTTTGTACCCAGAGATTAATAACAACTGCCTGTTTTTCATCCTCTTTCTCTTTCTGGAGGTTCTGAAACTTTTGTACCGCTTTCAGCAAAGATGGGGTACCCATTAAGATCGTAAATGCACGCAGGCTATTCATCGCTGTTAATTTTCGTACAGTGATGCTCATGTTTACCTACCTTTTCCTATTGTAAAGCGACGAGAATAGGAATAACTCCCCGACCTGTTTTTAACGATCCTAAAGCTTTGCCCAAAATCGCCCCGATAGCTTGTTCACGTTTGTTTACTCGCATCGCATGACCGAAAACAGTAGAGGTCGTCAATAAATCCCCAGGAGAAACGGCCCCAAATGAAGCATCTACCTGACAAAATACTTTACCAAACATTGCCAGGGGTACGCGCGGCATTTCACTCGGATGGCGGTCTAAAATAATCCCTGGGCGATAGTTGCCTGCGCCAGAAATAACTCCGGCAACGGCCGAATCATAAGCAGCCTTACACTGTTGTAATTTGCCTTCACTGTTGAGGGACATGACAGCCCCTGGTTGAAGCGTTTCTCCAACTGCCAGATCAAACTCTTCAGCACAGTCGGCATTATGCAAGATGATGTCACCTGCTTTACCATCTAACCGCATGGTTTCTTTGCCCGCCACATTACGGAAAATAATGTCGCCTGCCTT
This sequence comes from uncultured Ardenticatenaceae bacterium, assembly GCA_964585465.1. GTDB lineage: Bacteria > Chloroflexota > Anaerolineae > Promineifilales > Promineifilaceae > CAZPEJ01. The sequence goes on along the minus strand of CAZPEJ010000658.1, from coordinate 819 downwards.
GCCATCTAACCGCATGGTCTCTTTGCCAGATGAATTACGGAAAGTAATCTCACCTGCGTTGCCATCTAACCGCATCGTCTCTTTGCCAGCCGCATTGCGGAACAACAATATCCCATCCTTTCCACCCCCGTTTGGTTCACCACCTAGCCGCATGACACCATCGTTATTCAGGCGCAACATTCCTGGAATGGAAATTATGTCATTTCCGTCTGCCCTCAGGCTTAAAATCGGTACCCCGTCCGCATTGCACAGAAACAGAATACCAGCCCCGCCCTTACCATCTGCCTCGGCTCCCAGGCGCAAAGTGGCGTTGATGGCGTGTAGCCCGCCCGGAATACGAATTTCTCCACCCTGGTTTCCGGCTTCCAGACTCACGGTCGCTCCAAACGTATTGGTGAGTACCAGGTTTCGCTCGATGGCATTAAGAACAATGGGGTGGTTCACATTTGCCAGAAGCCCTTCTGGTTTTTCACCTAAACGAATTTGACCAGCCCCGGTTATGGAGAGAATGCCGTTTCCACTCAGATGAAGGTTGCTTTCACCCGCCGGGTTCATTAAATCAATGATGCCTACGGGTTGCCCGATGGTTGCCCGACCTAAACTGAAGGACATCACCACGTTGCCTTTGGCATCTTTGAGGTCTAGTTGGCCCGTCATGAAGGAGGGTTCTGCCCCTTGCGGGTTATTACTAAGGCCACCTTGCAAATCGGTCTGGCTGAAACCGCTCTGGGGGAGAGCGTTACCGTTGAAAACAACGGCCGTTCCGCTTCCATTACTATTTTGTATTTCCAATTTACCTTTAATAATTTCGCTCATTTT
>CAZPEJ010000657.1:1262-3269 GCA_964585465.1 uncultured Ardenticatenaceae bacterium | reverse complement strand
CAAGAGATTAGAGATTGGAGATTGGAGATTGAACCAATTGTTAATCTCCAATCTCCAATCTCAGTTCTGGAAGTTGTTTAATTTTCATTCCTCAGTTTATCCATTCTACAATTTCCTCTTTTGCCAGGTTGACAACCAAAAGTTTTATCTGGTACATCTTCGTCACAAATTGTATCGCCTCTTGCCTGAATAGCTCTTTGTAAACTCTTTCGCTAATCCCCAAATAAAGCTGGCGTTCTGTTGCGTTAGCCTGCAACAGAGCAAAATACAAGTTGTACTGCTTTTTGTAAAGCGTTTCTGACGGCTTCATGGATAATGTCTTTTGCAGGTGTAAGGCAAGTATAAAGATGGTCAGTGGGGTGTCAAACGAGGGTTTATTCAGCGAGATCGTGCCAGGGTTATCCTATTCTTCTTCCTGGAACAGGATGACGATAAATCGTTTAGGGCCGTGAACGCCGATGGACATGGTTTGTTCAATATCGGCCGTTTTGCTGGGGCCACTGATGATAACCCGATTGGCTGGCAGGGGGAGGGCGGGGCGAACGGCCGTCCAGGTAAACAGATCGCTGGTCAGTTTGCTGGTTGGCACCAGCGCAATATGCACTGGTGGTAACAAGGTAGCCAGGCGGCTTTGTCCTGGCCCACTTTCCACCACAATGCTTCCCGTTTCGGCTAATGCGGCGGCGGCACCACTCAATCCCACATCGGCCGTTGCACAAAAGGCGCGTAACGCTTGTGCGTCGGGTGTATCCCCCACCGATAACCATTCAATGCCCGGCCACCGTTCGGGCAATCTGGCCTGGTTAAAAGGTGGCTCCTGGTTGACGACTACACGGTGGGGGTTCAACGCCTCAAAGAGTGTACCCAGGCATTCCCAGGCAGCCTGTAAGTTGGTGACCACATGGGCTTCGCCGTGAACGGCCGTTAAGGAGCGGGTGAATCGTTCAACCAGATCGGCAAAATGGCGGCGCGACTGCCAGGGGCCAGGCAGGGTAGCCGGGCGGCTTTTGGCGTGTAAACGGGTGAGAATTTCATCGCGTGCGGTCATAAACGCCGATTGTAACGTGCGTCCGTTTGGTTCGCAATGTGTGTGGGTCATGGTGGGTTGGGGAACGGCCGTTTCCCTTTCCCCCTCATTGGTAGCTAAATCCTCTCCTCAATCCTATCCTCCTCCCACTCAACCGGTTCATCGGTGGCAGAGGCTTCGCTCAGGGCCACCATCACCTCCACAAAACGGCGGCTGCGGGTACGTTTAGAATAACGAATGTACAACCCACCCAGAAAGGCCCCTATTACCCCGCCCACTAAATCCCCGACTAAATCTAACATCGTGTCATCCAGCGGCGAAGAGGTAGGGGAGCCTTGTTGTCTCTGCACAGAAGCTACATTGCCATACACCAACTGGTCAGAAACATACTCCGTAATTTCCCAGAACGCCCCAATACCCAACGTAATGAGCAAAATAACAATCACAATACCCCAGGGTGATGTATGTAAACGGCCGGTAAAATGCAACGCGTAGGCGATGAGAAAACCAATCAAAGAGATGAGAATAGAGTTGCCATAGTGGAGAACCTTGTCGTAATGGTCAAACGTATTGTAAAAATCGAGAGCCAGACCCAAGGTCAGGTGAACCACCAAAATGAGGCTCAATAAAATTTCAATTTCAACCGGAAAGGGGTATTTATTATTTTGGCTGAGGTAAGCAGGCAACGAAGCCAGAGCCACTGCCACGAGAATGCCAACACCAAACACCCACTGCCCCCTGACAAACTGCACCAATGCGGTCAGCAAAACCACTACCTTTAACAACCAGGCCAGGTACAACTCCCACTTGGGGATATTTTCACTGGGTTCAGCCATCAATCACCCTCTCCGCGCGAGAACCAAGATAGATTTACCACAGATAACACGGATAAAACAGATAAACACCGATTTTTACTTCTTCCCCGCGCGATCCCCTTCCATCCGCGAAAACCCGCCCAACCCGCAAAAACCCGCGTCCCA
>CAZPEJ010000657.1:0-1162 GCA_964585465.1 uncultured Ardenticatenaceae bacterium | reverse complement strand
CGCGATCCCCTTCCATCCGCGAAAACCCGCCCAACCCGCAAAAACCCGCGTCCCATTTCCCCCTCCCCCTCAAAAAATCAACCCAGGGCAGGCGACGTGTGCAGTGTAAAAACAGCGATTTCTGGCGGGCAGTTGATCCGTAATCGCAACATATTCGTGCCAATACCGCGCGAGGTGTAAAGAGTCATACCATTGATTTCATAACGGCCGATTGGGTATTTACGAAAGTGTGGGCCACGAATGAGTGGGCCGCGCCGGGGCAACACCATCTGCGAACCGTGCGAATGACCCGAAAGTTGCAAACTAAAACGGCCGCTTGCCGCACTGGTATCAGCAAAATCAGGTTCGTGCGCCAGCAAAACGGCCGTTCCCGCCTGCGGCAACTTCTCCAATACCCGGTGCAACTCATCCGCCCCCACCATAATGTCATCCACCCCAGCCACATGCAGCACACCCTCCTCGCGGTACAGCGTATGCACATCATTTTGCAGCTCCATCACCTGGCTCTCCTGCAATATCTGGCGCACCTGCCCCGCCCCGGCCCAATGGTCATGGTTGCCCAACACCGCCACCGTAACATCCTTTGGGGTTAAACGGCGTAAGGTAGCAGCCATATCAGTAGCAAACTCCTCCACCACATAAGAAACAAAATCCCCTGTCAGAGCTATCAGGTCTGGCTCCAGGCGATTCACCAATTCCACCACCCCGGCCAGCCGTTCCCGGCCGATCCAGTTACCCATATGAATATCGCTGACCTGCACAATACGATAGCCATGAAAAGCAGAGTCCAGTTGCGGAATTTGCACCTGATGGGATGTAATATCAAAATCGGCTGCATTAAACCGATGCCGACCGAACTTTTCCAGCGTCGCCGCCACCGTTTGCTGCATTCGCCCCCGCAAAGCCAGATGAAGGCGGCTTTTCGCGTGATTGGGTTGTTGTAACATAGTCTCCTTATAAAACAGTTGTAATCATCCTATTAAAGTTTATCGGAAACAAGGTTTCTCACGCAGAGCCACAAAACCGCAGAGGGTCTTCCCTCCCTGCGCCTCCGCATCTCTGCCCAACATGAAGTTAATTCCGATAATGTCTATTGTATAACAGGCAGCCAGCAGGTAAAGGGCGGTCTGCCCCACCCGGCAATTCTCATTTTACCGCTTTC
>CAZPEJ010000656.1:0-3276 GCA_964585465.1 uncultured Ardenticatenaceae bacterium | reverse complement strand
TGCGTTCCACAAAACCTCTGCCGGGTGGTGTGTTTTTCGGCCGGTGGCATACTGGATTTGGTGGCGGCAACTGGCTCCGGCAGCCACAATGAGGGTTGCGGGGTTGGCCTGGCGAACGGCCGTAAATAGTTTTTGCTCCCCCATTTTTAATGACCAGTCGTGGTGTTCTGCCTCGTAACCAAACGAACCCGCCATGCCGCAACAGCCAGAATCTACTTCTTGTACCTGGTAGTTTGGTGGCAGGGTTAAAATTTTTTTGCTGGCGGCCGTTCCCACCAAAGCCTTTTGATGGCAATGCCCATGTAACAACAGATGGCGTGTCTCTGCTGTAAATGGCAAATTCACCTCACCCACCTGCACCACCTTTGCCAGCCACTCCTCAAACGTGAAACTGACCTGGGCTACCAGTGGCACATCGGGGTGGTCGGGCAACAGGTAAAGGCTTTCATCCCGTAGGGTCAGAACGCTGCTCGGTTCTAACCCCACAATAGGGATTCCCCGACGGGCATAAGGGGCCAAAGTGCGGATGGTGTGGGAAACGGCCGTTTTTGCCGCTTGCACCATCCCTTTGGAGATAAATGGCCGGGCTTCTCTCACCCCCTCTGCCACAATCACCACAAATCCGGCTGCGTTCATCACCCCGGCAGCCGCTTGCAACACCTGAGGCGTATTGTAATTGTTAAATGGGTCAGCCAATAACACCACAGCACGGGCATCAGAAGGTGTTGCGCGAGACATCGGTTGTTGTTTGAACCAGGTGGTGAACGGGGTGCGGGCGAAAGGGGGTAAGGGGCGGTGGCGGCTGATGCCCAACCATTTTTCCAGTGCGGTGCGAACGGCCGTTTGTTGCATCACCCAATTGGTAAACGGAGCCAACGGGCCACTGCCCAACCGGTTGAAGGTTTCAATATAGGCAAACAGGCGGGAACGGAGCGGCAATCCATGAACCGCCTGGTAGTGGGCCAGAAATTCAAACTTCAGTTTAGCCATATCCACCGAAGAGGGGCATTCTGCCCGGCACGCCTTACACTCAATACACAAATCCATCACCTCGTACAGGCGCGGGCTGGTGAGTTCGGTGACGGGCAAACGGCCGCTTATGACTGCTCGCAACACATTCGCCCGCCCGCGTGTACTATGCTCCTCCTCCCGCGTCACCATAAAACTGGGGCACATCGTCCCCCCCATTTTGCGACACACCCCCGCCCCATTACACATCTCAATTGCCCCATCCAACCCTTGCTCAAGACGAAAATCCAGGTGCGTTGACAGTGGAATCACTTGATAGTCAGCTCCATAACGCAGATGTTGGGTGATAAATGGTGCCCCCCCGGCCGGGGTGTTGACGATATTCCCCGGATTCAGCAGGTTATGTGGGTCAAAAATCTGCTTCACCTGCTGGTAAAGGCGGTATAAATCGGGGCCAAAAAAGGCTTCATTTAACCAACTGCGAGTACGGCCGTCTCCGTGTTCGCTAGAGAGTGCCCCACCATACCCACGCAACAGTTCCACCGAAAATTGGGCAATCTGGGGGAGTTTGTGGATTTCCTCTGCCCGTTTCAGGTTGAGTAATGGCCGAATATGCAAACATCCCGCGCTGGCATGGGCATAATACGCCACCTGCGTGCCCAACCCCTGGCAAAACTGCTCAATTTGTGTCACATAGGTGGCCAGGTGTTCCACCGGCACGGCCGCATCTTCAATAAAGGCGGTTGGTTTGAAATCACTTCTCATGCTAGACATCAGCCCCAAACCCACTTTTCGCACTGTCCACACGTTGGTTTGCAGTTGGGGTGAGATGGCCGGAATAACGGCCGTTGCCTCCACCTGCTCTTGTTTCAATTGCCGCCGCAACTGTTCAATCTTTGCCTTTAAGGCCGTTTCACTTTCACCATAAAACTCCGTAATCAGCAAACAAAAGGGGTGACCTTCCACAAAGGTCGCCAGCAGCCGGGCATACGCTGGCACTTGCTGGCACAAGGTTAAAGCCAGGTTTTCCAGCAACTCTACGGCAGATGGTTCGGTAGCTAAAATGGCGGGAACGGCCGTTAATGCCGCTTTTAAGCTGTCAAACTGCACCACCGCCAGGGCAGTCATGGGCGGGCGCGGCACCAACCCCAATTTCATCTCGGTGATAATAGCTAAAGTGCCTTCTGCCCCACACACCAGTTTTGCCAGATTGGGCCGGGTTTCGCGCAAGTAGCCATCGTGCCCTGTGCCTCCGTTGGGGATTAGCCGATCCAGGTTGTAACCGCCACACCGCCGCCAATGGCGCGGTGTACCGGCCCGAATGATGGTTTGATGCTGTTCATCTGCTAATAACTGGCCGATCTGCTGGTCAATGTGGGCGGCAAGTCCGGTGGTGGGGCGGACGGCCGTTTCGCCTAAATGAATCATTGAACCATCGCTCAAAACCACACTCATTTCTTGCACATGATCGGCCGTCATGCCATACAAAATAGAGTGGCTACCGGTGGCATTGTTCGACACCACCCCACCCAGGCAGGCGCGGTTGCTGCTGGCCGGGTCGGGGCCAAATAACAAACCATAGGGCTGTAAATGGCGGTTTAGCTCATCTAACACTACACCAGGCTGCACCCGCACCCATTTTTCTTCGACGTTCACCTCCAAAATCTGGTCAAAATAGCGCGAAAAGTCCAAGACCAGGGCTTCATTCACGGCTTGCCCGGCCAGGCTGGTTCCGGCGGTGCGTGGCAAAATGGGGATGTGATAGTCGGCGGCCAGGGAAACGGCCGTTTGTACGTCTTCCACCGTTTTGGGCAGCAACACCCCATGTGGCATCACCTGATAAATGCTGGCATCGGTACTATAAAACAGACGGCTATATCTGTCTGTTCGTAAATCGCCCATCAAACGGGGGCGCAGGGCAGCAAAAAAATCAGAAGTTGTCATGAGGGGAATTATAAAGCGTAACGGCCGTATCTGGGCAGATACGGCCGTTACTTGAGAAGAGGAAGGTGCAGAAGTGACTGCTGACCATAATCTGTTGCAAAACCCCTTAAGCAACAGCCAATCGTCAACAGTCAAGAAACAGCAAAATCGTTATGTTTGGGGAATTAGACGCAACAAAGCCGTTTTTTATTGTGTATTGCATAAGCTGATAGCTGTCAGCTATCAGCTATCAGCTGACGGCTGACGGCTGACAGCTAATAGCTACTCAATCACTGCTTACCGAATACTGTACACTGTTTACGGTATGTTGTTCACTGTTTCCGTTACTATCTTCAATATGCCGAATGGCGGGAATTAAAAAGC
>CAZPEJ010000655.1:0-3281 GCA_964585465.1 uncultured Ardenticatenaceae bacterium | reverse complement strand
AAATAATCTGCCCCACCTCATACTCGGCGATATTTGGAACCTGCTGCACATGAAAGCGGAAAGCCACAGGGGAGCCTTCTGGTGTATCCAGAGAAAGCTGTTGTTTGTTGTCCGAGGTAATTTTGACCACCCGAAACCCTTCAAATTCCACATAATCACCCGATTTCCAGGTTTTATAATTGGCATCGGCTGGTCTCAACCGTTGGGGAGTAATTCCGAGCGGGACAGGCTGGTAATCAATCAACAAGTTCCCCGGCAAAAAAGATTCATAACAGGTGTGGACGTGCAACTCATGTTTAGGGGTAGATTGTTTCCACAACGTCTCCAGGCTGCGAAGCAGGCGGTTTTGCAACATCCACAAAATGTCTTCCTGGCCCGCCTGCTGGCAAAACTGTTGCAAGCTAATGATGGCATACGTGCCACCTCCCACCAATGGGTAACGTAACCCTCCCCAAACGGTTCCTCTGGGAAAGATTGGCTCTCCCTCAATTTGTGCTACGTCAGGCATTTTGTTCTTAATGGCTTTGTTGTAAGCCTGCCACTCCTGGTCAATTCGCGCAAAATGATCGATTTTCACCACAGCTGGCAATTCTGCCCCGTCGGCCCGGATCGGCCGAACCAAAAACACGCGGCTGCCACTCAAACCACTATTAAATTCAGAGCGCACGGTGACTTCGCGGTAGTTGTGGAACATCTCCTGCATCACTTTTTCCACAAAAGGTGGCAACGGTTTGTTTGTACGATTGATAATCTGCACCATAGAGTTATTCTCCTCCTGCGTTACTCTGGTTTGCCTTCTGGAAAAAATTGGTACCCCCCACCTCGCTGCCCACGCCAGTTTATCACATAACAGGGTTGGTTGGTATTGGGTTCCACCGCTTTGCGAATGCCACGAATGGCCTGGTACACGGAATCGGTGGAAACCACGTCTTTATTTTCAATATCTTTCGGCCAGCACGCCTCAATGAGGTCGTCGTGTGTGTGGCGAATGCGCGGATGTTTGATGAGGAAACGCAAAATGGTTCCCTCTAGTGGCGGCAAATCGGTGATTAACTGGTGACCCCGATAGATGTCCTCGCTGTCATGATTTAACCAGATACGGCCGTATTCCTGCACCTCCAAGTTGGCAATATACGCCGCAAACAAATCACTCACCACCCTCCAACCTGATCCCACAGGCTGGCACACCCCTTTCAGCCGCAGAGATTCCAACGCATTCCGACGATGCTCTTCCAACCGCTGTTTTACCACTCTACCACCCTTTATACCTCGTTGAGGCAATTCTTCCGGTCTCAAATGGGAAAGGGTAGTTTGTTCCTCCAATGTTAAACCACGCCAAAGCTCCCCTAAACGGTGCTGCACATTGGGCTTCTGCAATAAAAACTGCACCCAATCCGCTTGATCTGGCCCCGTTTTCCACCAGTGACACACCACCCGAATCAGCGAAGGGTACCCGCCCGTCAAAACCAACAGCCGGGTCATCGCCTCTTCCGTAACCGGTGTTGTTAACTCTTTGCCAATCATAAAGCGGGTATCTGCCTCGGTCAAAGGCCCAACCCAGCAACGGTGCGAATCCAATATCCCTCGTAATGGCTCAACACTCGGAAAAGAGGACAAATAAACCACATCTTCCCGCATTCCCATGATAAAACACAAAGTATCACGAAAACTGTCCCGTAACCCTCTCAAGGTGGCGGTCATTTGTGGAGTCGCCGCCCGACAAAAGCGGTCGAAACGATTTAAGACCAAAACAACTTGTGTCTCCTGGGCCTGGAAAAATAGGAACAACTCCCGTAAAGCACTTTGAGGCAAAAAGGGGTCTCGCGCTGTTTCACATCGGCGATACACAGCTTGAATTATCTCCTGTACAGTTAATGAAAAAGTCTCCCTGATTTCAAAAAAAGAGCGCAGAATGGTACGATACAAGGTTGCCAGGTTATTTTCTGGCAAATTATTCAGGTCTACTGGGATTAAAACAATGGGTTTTGGGGTCGCCAGATATTGGCGCAATGCCTGTGGGTGGTTACATAAAAAAGCCAACAAGGTAGCTCTACCAGTGCCCGCTAACCCAACGACCACCCCGCTTTCCCCCAAAACAATCCAACTGGCAATTGTTTGCATTTCTTTCTGGCGATAGGCCAACGGATATTGTGCCCACCGGGGATGAACAGGTTCCACGCGACTCATTTTCTCCTCCCATGCAACGACCAGTCAACCATTATCAGCAGACAATAAAGTTTATCGGAAATAAGGTTTCTCGCGCAGGGGCGCAGAGCGTTTTCCCTCTCAGCGTCTCTGCGTCTCTGCGCGACATCAAGTAAATTCCAATAATGTTTCATCCTCAGAAGTTGTTCAGTGTTTGTTCAGGCTTAGGTTGTCTCCTTTTGTTAAACTGTTTCTATCAATCCCGGCCGATTGATAACAAAATACCCACAACCGTTGAACATCTCATGAGCAGGTTCATGACAAGGGCATGAACCTGGGCGCCATACTCAACGAGCCAACTCACCGAAAAGGAGATGACTCGAGATGTTTCAAAATTTGCGTTACAAACTTGGTTCATTGGCTCTGTTGGCTGTCATCATTGCTTCATTTCTCAATACGCCATTAACCCACGCTTCGCACTGTGCCCCAGGGGCGGATCCTGTCTGCGCCCATGGGCCAACCCACAATGACAAACCGGCTCTGCAACGTGCCAAAGGGATTGTGCCACTTTAGGAAAGGGTTATGTTTGGGGAGGAAGTGATGATTGGGCAGTTGGGCTGCAGTTGCCTGGCTGCTCAATTTTCATTTACTCCATTTCTTTTAAGCAGCGTAAATAATCAGCTTTCAAAAATTGTGCCCAGGCATCTTCGGAAAAAGGAGTCAGTAAAACGACAGCCTCCTGATACAAAGATTTTGCTTCGAGTACGCGGTGTTGTTTATAAATGGCTTCTGCCAGGTTGCCCAGTGATAAGGCTAGTAACACATCGTTGGTAGTTTGGCGGCCGAGTGCAACGGCTTCTTGCAGCAGAATTTCGGCTTCTTGGTAACGTTTTTGTTGGATGTAGGAGTGGCTCAGGTTGTTGATGACGTTGATGCGGAAGTTTAGATCGGCCGTTTGTGTTTGCAACCATGTGTATGCCTGTTTCAAGGCCGTATCCGCCTCTTGAGTTTGCCCCAAATCTAAAAACACTGCCCCTAATGTGCTTAAAATCCTGGCTCGAAGAAGGTGTTGGTTGCCGGATTGCAACAGGCGTAACGCTTCTTGGCAACGTGCCAGGGCTGTTTCTGGTCGCCGC
>CAZPEJ010000654.1:0-3284 GCA_964585465.1 uncultured Ardenticatenaceae bacterium | reverse complement strand
TACTTGAAGATGGGAATGTGGTGGGGTTTGAACTGGTGCAGGATTTTCGCATGAGCGCGTGGGGAGCCTCTTGCAACTATCGGTATGAACAACACATGCAGTTTTACGCAGACGGCCGTTTCCGGGTGGTGGGCGGGGCGTTTGGCAAGGGGTGTGGCACACAGGGGGTTTATCGGCCCGTCATGCGAATCAACCTGGCGGTGAATGGGGACGCAGACGACACCTTTGCCTATTATGAAGCCGACCGGTGGCAAATTCCGTTGCAAGAAACCTACCGCACCCCCTACGAAGCGGCCGGGCATGGCCCCCACACCTTTACGGCCGATGGGTACGCGGGCTGGATTATGGACGAACCCACTGGCATGGGGTTTTACATTGAGCCGGGCCAGGGGCAATTTGACGATGGCGGACGGGGAGATGATCCGTTTTTTTACTTCACGGTGCGCCAGGCCAACGAAGGAGGCAGCGGCGATTTGCCCGCTTTTAGCTCCGACTACTGCTGTTATGACGACCACCAGCAAGGGCCAGAGCAGTTTGTGAATGGTGAAATTATTACCAGCACCAACGGGGTGTTGTGGTATGTGTCGCAACATGTGACAGATGCAATTAACGGGGATGATCCCGCCTACTGTTGGACGTTTGCGGGTGAACCCAATCCTGACACTTACCCCTGTTTTGGTGGCCCCCTGTTTGTGCCGTTTGGTTTTGCCCCGGTGGCTGTTGCGCCCGATTTTATGGCCCCTACCCAGGTGATTACCTTTCCACAAACGGCCGTTTTCACCAACACCACCGTCATTAGTGGCAATGTGCCTGTGAATTACCATTGGGATTTTGGCGACGGCATCGGCACGGCGGATACCATTCACGCCAGCTACCAGTTTGGGGCGGCCGGGGTATACTCAGTCACGCTCACCGCCGACGCATTTACCTGGGGCAGCGAAACGGCCGTTCACACCGTTGAACTGTTTGTTCCTTACGCGGTTTATTTGCCCCTGGTGCAAAATGGGACTGAATAGTTACAAAAGCCTATACCTTTGATACAATATCTTTATCAAAAGTACAATGTGATTGAGTACTTAATCTGTAGGAGAGTGTATGAAACGGTTGATCCGGTTAGTTGGGATGATGGGTGTTATGGTGGCGATAGGTATTTTGTTCGCCAAACCCATCACTGCGGCAAAATGTTACGTGTTTAATGCGGCTGTTGGCCCGGTGTGTGTGGGCGAACCATCACAGCCTACATTTATGGAGCCTATTCAGCCTGCTGAAAGCTTTTTGCCCCATCAGGTTTACGGCCGTCTTAGCGACAATATCAACGTCTATGCAGCCCCCAGCCTTTCTGCCCCCATCGTGCGGAATGTGGGGGATGGGTATCTCTTTTCTACCCTGGAAGGTTCGGTGGAGGGGGATGGGTTGACCTGGTACATCATTAACCCCGGTGAATATGTCAAAGCGTCCGATGTCAGCGTTAAAGAAGATTCGGAGTTTGCTGGTTTTGAAATTCATCAGCAACCAGAACGGCCGTTTGGCTGGATGTTGGTAGATTTTGCCCCTAGCCGTGAACCAGGGGCCGAAGCCTTGCCCGGCACCCCCAAAATGCACCGCTACGACTTTTTCCAGGTGTACGACGCTTACACCGCCGAAGATGGCTGGATTTGGTACAACATTGGCGGTGGTTACTGGATGCGCCAGACCTATGTGAGTATTGTAGACCCCAGCCCGCGCCCCGAAGGTGTGGGGGAGAACGACTACTGGGTGGAAATAGATTTGTATGAACAAAGTTTGGCCGCCTATGAAGGGGATCAAATGGTTTATGCCACCCTGGTTTCTAGCGGTTTGAACCGTTGGCCTACCCATGAAGGGTTATTCCAGGTGTGGGACCGCTGGCGTAAAACGAAGATGTCTGGGGCCGAGGGCAAAGTGGATTATTATTTCATCGAAGATGTGCCCCACACCATGTTTTTTGACAACGATATTGCCTTACATGGGGCTTTTTGGCACGACCGTTTTGGTTACAAACATAGTCACGGCTGTGTGAATATGCCCCCGCGTGATGCGGAATGGGTGTTTAACTGGTCAGAAAACGCTTCGCATGATCTGTGGGTGTGGGTACACACCTCCGACCCCAACCATTATTATGAACGGTACGACCCAGAAGGTTCGTTTGTAGCTCCGTAGGGTAGGAACCTTATACCGTCACAGCTAATCAACGGCCGTTGCTCCAAAAGTGCAACGGCCGTTTTCATTTTACACTTTTGTAACAGTTTCTTTATCTTCTCCAGGCAGGCGTGTGGCAAGCTAGTAGCCGTGTGAACAATGTTCAGTACTCAGTATTCAGTACTCAGTACGCAGTATTCAGTATGCAAAGGAACGTTATGCTCAATGATACCATTTTTTCCCCGTCCCCTGCCCGCCCTGCCCCGGCAAAACACCGGGTACAAACCTGGCAATTGGTGGCATTAACGGCCGTTTTATCTCTGGCTACCTTTTTGCATTTTTACCAGTTGGATCAAGAAGGGTACGCCAACCTGTACTACGCCGCCGCCGTTAAAAGTATGCTCACGAGCTGGCACAACTTCTTTTTTGTTTCCTTTGATGCGGCTGGTTTTGTCACCGTAGACAAACCCCCACTTGGTCTGTGGGTGCAGGCCGCCTCGGCCTGGCTGTTCGGTCTTAACGGCTGGAGTTTGCTGCTGCCCCAGGCGTTGGCCGGGGTGTTTTCGGTGGCTCTGTTGTATCACCTGGTGCAACGCACCTTTGGCGCAACGGCCGGTTTGTTAGCCGCCCTCATTCTCACCCTGACCCCCATTTCTATTGCCGCCAACCGCAACAACACCATGGACAGCCTGCTTGTTTTTGTGGTGTTGCTGGCCGCCTGGGCTATGATTCTGGCCGCCGAACAGGGCAGCCTGCGTTGGTTATTGGTTAGTTTATTCCTGGTGGGGGTGGGGTTTAATATCAAAATGTTGCAGGCCTTCCTGGTGCTGCCCGCCCTTTACCTGCTCTATTTTGTGGCTGCCCCCCGTTCCTGGTGGCAAAAAGTGTGGCATTTAGGGTTGGGAACGGCCGTTTTACTGCTGGTTTCGCTCTCCTGGGCGGTGGTGGTGGACAACATTCCAGCCAGCGAACGGCCGTTTATCGGCAGCAGCCAGGATAACACGGTAATGGAACTCATCACCGGGCACAACGGCGGCGCACGGCTGTTTGCAGGCAGCGGCCCCGGCGGCCCCGGCCCTGGCAACGGACAGCCCCCCGATTCTCCTCCCAACGGACAACCCCCCGGT
>CAZPEJ010000653.1:0-3286 GCA_964585465.1 uncultured Ardenticatenaceae bacterium | reverse complement strand
GGACTGGGGTGTATTTTCCTTTTGCTTTTACCCATCATCCCCATTGCTATCTCCCGTTTTCAGGCCGGGCAACAAGTTGATTTTTTTTACACCACACCTGCTGTAATCATTAAACATGCCCTATCAGCCTACACCGTCGGTGTACATCCATACCTACTACATCCCACTGGACGTGTCGTGATGGGAACCACCCTGGCCCTGCTTGGCTGTGTGGCCCACCGGCAAATATCCCGGCCGTCAAACATTCTGTTATTTGCCTATGCCATCATACCGATGGCTCTATTGATGCTGCTTTCCCTCTTTAACCCTCTGTACAACGGTGTGCGTCATTTGTTAATTGGTCTGCCTCCTTTTCTGCTGCTCATGGCTTCTGGTGCCACATGGTCACTTCCCTGGGATCGGGGAAGCATCATAAAGGGTTGGGGTATCAGGTTTTTATTGCTGTTAGGAACGTTCACAATTCAACTAACATGGCTTAGAACCCAATTCACCGATCCAGCGTTAATCCGGGATGATATTCGTGGTGCGGCTGAATATTTGAATGAGTTTGCCGACTCAGAAGACATTATCATCTTACATGATACTTTAATCAGTTTCACGTTTACATATTACTATCATGGCGATGCTCCCTGGCAAGCGATTCCTGCTTATGGGGAACAAAATGTAGAGCGTGCTATTGAGGAGATGGAAACGGCCGTTTCATCCCACAAACGTATCTGGTTTCTAACCTATCCCACCCCCCGAACAGGTTTCCCACGAACCTCCCTCATCGAATGGGCAGATACCCATTGGCTGGAGTTTACTTCCGTTGACTTCCCTTCCATGTGGTTAGATGTCCAATTAAAAGGATATGTCACCGACATCACCACACCTACCCTTCCAGAAACGGCCGAACCTGTGAATCACCTATTTAACGATGAACTCCAACTTCAAGGCATTGAAATACCCTCCCAAGCAACAAGTGAGAAACCCTGGTGGGTAGTTTTTTACTGGTCCCGCCAACAATTTAGAAATGAAACATTTGACCTATCGCTCCGCCTGGTGGATGAACAAGGGCAAATATGGTACCAGGCTGATCAGGGTATCTGGCCCCATTACCCCACCAACCAATGGCCCACCAACACCTTAATCCGCCAAGATACCCCTCTACAAATACCAGCTGGCATCCCCCCCGGTCAATATGATGTCTGGTTACGGGTGCTTGCTGACGGTTCACAGTTGTTTACCAATGCTCAGGGAGCCGTAGATACCTGGTTGGGAAATGTTAATGTATTGGCTAGTTCTAATACAGCCCACCTACCAACCTATAACACACAAAAAGCGAGATTTGGCCCTGTTAACTTATTGGGATATACCCTTTCTGCCCAGGGTGGCCGACCTGGGCATTTATTGACATTTGATCTATTTTGGCAGGCGCAACATGCAACTGGACAATCCTGGCAATTGCGCGCTCAACTCATAGGTGCAGATGGTCAAGTGAAAAGTGAGGTCATTGCTCCACCTACACGAACTACTTATCCCACTGAGTTGTGGCAAACAGGTGAGTTACTACAAGGAAAATTTGCTATTGAGATACCGGGTAATGGGGAAGGAAGCTACGCTTTACAAATTACGCCAATTGATACATTAACCGGAGAACCCATTGGGCAAACTGTCATATTACGAGAACCTGTGAAGGTCATTCCCTGGCCGTTTGTTACTGAATTACCCCCCATCTCAAGACCTGTCAACGCCGCGTTTGGGCAACCTGTTTTTGCCGAAATGCCTGGCATTGATTTATCTTCCGATGCTGTTCAAGCAGGTGAAACGATAACGATCACGTTGTTCTGGCGCGTTCTTGGGGAGGTTAATCGGAACTACAAGGTGTTTTTACATTTATTAACTGCCGACCAATCTTTTGTGGCTCAAACCGATGGCGTACCTGACCAGGGCAACCGGTTAACCATGAGTTGGCGACCAGGTGAAGTGTTAGTAGATCGTTATCTTCTAACAATTCCGACCAATAGATTACCTGGGGAATATGATTTGTGGATGGGGTTGTATGACGCTGAAAATGGGGAACGGCCGTTTACCCAACTCGACCAGACTATACAACCAGACGGCCGAATCTGGCTTGGCAAGATAACCATTCTGCCCTGACACACCTACCCATCCATTGCACAGCGAAACCCATCAAAATCATTACGACCTGGGTAGCCCCAAAAGCGATTGGCTGCCCGTAGCGTGCGAGGGGAACCTGTCCAATCTCCACCCCGCAAAACACGTAATTTCTGTACCATGGTGGTTGGCCCGGTGGGGTTTTCCATAGGCGCAATGGCGTAATACTCCCCATCATACCAGTCGGCCGTCCATTCCCAGACGTTACCAGCCATGTCCAATACTCCATAAAGGCTGGCTCCTGCCGGGTAGGAGCCAACGGCCGTTACACCCCCATTTTGTTGTTCAAAGTTGACCAGGGTTTCATTGGGAGGGTTATTACCCCAGGGATAAATTCGGCCATCTTCCCCCCGTGCTGCCTTTTCCCATTCGGCTTCAGTGGGCAACCGTCGTCCCACCCATTGACAATAAACCTGGGCAGCTTCCCAGGTAATACCTTGTGCCGGAAAAGTTTCTTGCGCTCCGTCGCGAGCCGAAACAACCGCCGCACAAACACCTGCTGCCACACAACGGCCGTATTGCTCCACAGTAACCTCTGTCTGGTCTATCCAATAAACATCCAGTGTCACTGTACGTTGTGGCATCTCGTCCTCGTCCGCTTCTGCGTCAAGATCGGCTGTGCTGCCCATGAGGAACGGCCCGGCCGGGATGTAAACCAATACCATCCCGTCTTGTGAGGAAGTGACGGTAGCCGGAACAAGGGTTACGGTTGGAGGGGGTGCGGATTGTTCCCGACAACCCACTAACAGACTGATACAACACAGCCATAAGGCACAAAATCGTTTGGTCATTTTTGCCCATAATGCACGGGGTTAAAACCACCGTGCTAGAAACAACGCCCCGTAAACGACCAGGCACGGGGTTAAAACCACCGTGCTAGAAACAACGCCCCGTAAACGCACGGGGTTGAAACCACCGTGCTAGAAACAACGCCCCGTAAACGGGGCTTTCTCCACTGTTCACTGTTCACTGTTCACTGCCCACTGTTCACTGTTCACTGCCCACTGTTCACTGTTTACTGCCCCCTTCCCCATCTCCACCACCGCCCCATACACCGGCAACGGCGTAAAATCTGGCTCCATCAACCGAAAATAGTACCAGGATTGGTCTTTCTCATAATCGGCCGGGC
>CAZPEJ010000652.1:0-3292 GCA_964585465.1 uncultured Ardenticatenaceae bacterium | reverse complement strand
CAAAGGTTTTTTCTTTTCTTTGCGACCTTTGCGCCTTTGCGGTGAATTGTCGGCCCATAAAACAAAACCGTGAAACGGATGATAAATCATCACGTTTCACGGTTCATGTTTCACTTTGTCCAGTTGTGCAAACAACAGGGCAGTTTAGATTACTCGCTTAATACCTTCTCGGCCCTGGTGACATCTTCCGGGTTCACCGGTTCAATTTTGGTAAATGTTAGGTCGTCGTCTGTAGCATCAATACAGACGGAATCGCCAGCTTGAAACTCTCCTTTTAACACTCTAATCGACAAGGGGCTTTCCACATACCGTTGAATCGCCCGTTTTAACGGCCGTGCGCCAAAGTCTGTATCATACCCCTGTCGCGCCAGCCATTTTTGTGCTGCTTCAGTGAGAACGATGGTCAACTTGCCTTGTTCAGAGAGGCGGTTTTGTACATCTTTCATCTGCAAAGCCACTATTTGCATCACATCTTCTTCACTTAATGGCTCAAAAATGATAATTTCGTCAATGCGGTTGACAAATTCGGGGCGGAAGGTGGATTTGAGGGCTTCTTCAATTCGTTTGTGGGTGGCTTGCTCTTCAGGGTCGCGGGCACCGGAAAAACCTAAAGCCCCAGAACGTTTGACATAAGTCGTACCAACGTTGCTAGTCATGACAACAACACAGTTGCGGAAGTTGACGACACGCCCTTGCCCGTCGGTTAAACGGCCGTCATCCAACAGTTGCAGCAACGAATTCCACACATCCGGGTGGGCCTTTTCAATTTCGTCAAAGAGGACAACAGAAAACGGCCGTCTACGTATCTGCTCCGTCAATTGCCCCCCTTGTTCATAACCAATATACCCTGGTGGGGCACCAAACAGTCGGCTGACTGTATGTTGTTCACGGTATTCGCTCATATCCACCCGAATCAAAGCATCTTCATCGTCAAAAAGGAACCAGGCCAATGCTTTTGCCAGCTCCGTTTTGCCCACCCCAGAGCTACCCAGGAAGATAAAAGAGCCAATCGGCCGTTTCTGGTCACGCAAACCAGAACGGCTGCGGCGAATCGCATCAGAAAGAGCCACAATCGCCCGATGTTGCCCCACCAGCCGTTCGTGCAGCCTTTCCTCCATATGCAGCAGCTTTTGAGATTCCGTTTCCAACATCTGCGTCACCGGAATACCTGTCCAGGAAGCAACCACCTCAGCAATATCATCCTCATCTACTACTTCATCAATCTCATTTTCTGTCTGCCACTTCTCCCGTTTAACATCAAACTCCCCTTGCAGCCGCAGCCGATCCGCCTTTTTGATAGCTGCCCGTTCATAGTCGCGCACCGTGCTGGCCTCTTCCTCTTCCAGGGCTAATTTATCCAACTGCTTTTTTAGCTCTTTTAAGTCGGGGGGCAGAGTGTAAAGTGTGACTCGCAATTTAGCCGCCGCTTCATCAATTAAATCAATCGCCTTATCGGGCAAATGGCGATCCGTCACGTACCGATGGGATAATTTGGCCGCTGCCTCCAAAGCCACCTCGGTAAACTTTACTTTGTGGTGTACCTCGTACCGGTCACGCAGGCCACGCAACATCTCAATAGTATCTTCCACGCTAGGTTCATCCACAAAAACAGGGGCAAAACGGCGTTCCAGGGCACTATCCCGTTCAATGTATTGGCGATATTCGTCTAACGTGGTAGCCCCCACACAGCGCAACTCACCCCGCGCCAGAGCCGGTTTTAACATATTGCTGGCATCCATCGCCCCCTGTGCCGACCCTGCTCCTACCACTGTATGCAGTTCATCAATAAACAGAATCACTTCACCTTGGGCCTTTTGGATTTCTTCCATCGCCGCTTTGAGTCGCTCTTCAAATTCGCCGCGAAAACGACTGCCCGCAATCATAGCTCCCAAATCCAGCGAAACCACCCGTTTGTTGAGCAGGTTTTCTGGCACGTCGTTGGCGATAATTTTTTGGGCCAGCCCTTCGACAATGGCAGTTTTACCCACCCCGGCCTCTCCAATCAAGACGGGGTTGTTTTTGGTGCGGCGGCTTAACACCTGAATGACACGGGTGATTTCCCGGTCACGGCCGATTACCGGGTCAAGTTTGCCTTCTTTACCCAGTTGTGTCAGGTCACGGCTGTATTTGTCCAGGGTACGATAACGGCTCTCAGCCTGGCGATCAGTCACCCGCTGGCCGCCGCGCACCTTTTTCACCGCTTCCAACACCCGTTCACGAGTCACACCAAACTCATGCAATATGCGGGCCGAGGGGGTGTTTCGTTCGCTCAAAATGCCCAGGAAGATGTGTTCGGTGGAAATGAACTCATCTTTTAACCGGTTGGCTTCTCCATTTGCCAGTTCCAGGACGGTACGAATGCGAGGGGTATAAAAAATCTGGCCGACTCCGCCACCATAAACAGCAACTTTGGGACTGGCTCGCAATTCTTCTTTGAGCCGGTCTTGCATGGCTACGATGTCTACATTTAACTCGTCTAAAATTTGCGGCACGGCTCCGTCGCTTTGTTCCAGCATAGCCAGGAAGATGTGTTCGGTGTCTACCTGGGTGTGATTGTGTCGCTGAACAATTTCATAAGCGCGGGCGGCTGCATCTTGGGCACGTTCGGTAAATTTATCAAATCGCATGGTTTTTCCTTTTAATCATCATCAAAGGACAGCATTTTACAAAGCCAGCATTGGATTCACGTAAGAAAGTTGGTATTTATTCGCGGCAAAGGCGCATAAAAAAGAGGAAACTTTTTTGCATCGGATCAACATCACACACCTCCTGATAGAGGGAGTGGAAGCGAAAAAGTGCCATCAGGGTTGGGCGGGAACTCCAGGACAGTGGTCACTGCGTTCAGGTTTAGTGGGCCATAAATATGGGGGAAGTTCTGCCCGGACTGGTAACAATCTTCATAAACGATGGCTGGCTGGACGTGAATCGGGTTGATGACCAGGAGAAGCAGGTTGGACTGGCCGTGAAAAAGGGCGTTGGCAGGTGACAAAACTTGTTCGGGCAGGGAACAGTGAATAAATCCGTCGTGTTGGAGGGTGTCTGACTGGTAGCTGCCCAGGGAAACGGCCGTTTCCCATTCCGTTTTGGTTGTGATGTGCAAAAGCATCTTTACTATCCCCGTTTTCATCAATAGGTGAATTATAAACCGTTCCCGGCGGGATTGGAATACTGAAGCCCGGTGAAGACGCGAAAAGGATTTCGCGCCTACTAACAAAGAGAAGGATAGCACGCGGGTGACGCGGATGGAACGGATGTACGCGGATAAAACCAGAGAAAAATCCGCGAAAACCCG
>CAZPEJ010000651.1:0-3314 GCA_964585465.1 uncultured Ardenticatenaceae bacterium | reverse complement strand
CTTGATGACTGCAAGCCACTTCACCCATTTAGAAGTCCATTCAAACTATACCTTGCTGGGCAGCACGGCCGATTTTGATTCCCTCATTAGCCGCGCCAGGGCGGACGGGTTCACCCATTTGCCCCTCACCGACAGCAATAACCTGTATGGGGCGGTGCGATTTGCCCGGTTGTGCCAAACGGCCGATTTACACCCCATCATTGGCCTCACCCTCTCCATTGCCCCACCCGCCGAAGATGTATCGTTGGAAGGTTATGCCCCTGGTCAGGTGGTGCTGCTGGCGATGAACCCGGCTGGTTATCGCTCCCTGTGCGCCCTTTCTTCCCTGGTACAATCGCAGTCAGACACGGCTTTGCGGCAACGTGGCCTGCCCTGGGAAAGCCTGAAAGAGTACCACAACGGTTTGATTTGTATTGAAGGTGGGCGGCAAGGGTGGCTGGAACGGTATTTACGCCTGGATAACCACCCCGCCGCCACTCGGTATGCCTCTCGATTGGGCGGCATCTTTCAAGAAAACTGTTACCTCGGCCTGACCCTGTTTCCCACATTTCTTGATTCCAATCTCCAATCTCCAATCTCCAATCTCCCCCCGGCCGATTCACTCATCGCCCAACAAATCACCCGTTTGGGGCAACGGTTTGGTTTGCCGACGGTGGCGTTGCAGCCTGTTTACACCTTGCGCCACGACGAGATGCCTTTGTTGCGCCTGCTGGCAGCCATTGACCACAACTGTTTGCTGCCTGATGTACCAACCAATGCCTTGCCCTTGAATGGCGAGTTCCCCTTGCACTGGCTTTCACCGGATGAGATGGTTGAACGATTTGCCCAGTTCCCGGAAGCAATAACGGCCGTTTCCCACATCCTACAAAAGTGCCATGAACCCGTGCTGCCAAACGGCCGTCCCATCTGGCCTGTGCTAAATTTGCCCGATGAACAAACGGCGGACGAAGTGCTGCGGGAATTAGTGGTGAGGGGAGAGTACGCAGTGGACAGTACGCAGTGGACAGTGGACAGTACTCAGTACTCAGTGAACAGTGAACAGTGGACAGTGGAAAATTCACAATTCACGATTCACGATTCACCATTCACCATTCACCATTCCCCATTCCCCATTCCCCCTCCTCGCTTAGACCACGAACTGGCCGCCATTGCCGCCAAAGGGGCGGCTCCCTTTTTTCTAGTAGTGGCGGATATTGTCCGGTATGCGCGGCAGATGGAGATACCGGTTAGCACGCGGGGGAGTGTGGCAAATTCGCTGGTGGCCTACCGGGCGGGCATTACCACCGTTGACCCCATTGAACATGATTTGATTTTTGAACGGTTTTTGAATCCGTCCCGCGCCAATTTGCCCGATATTGACCTGGATTTGTGCAGTCGGCGGCGCGATGAGGTGCTGGTTTATGTGCGCCAGCGATACGGGGTTAATCGGATGGCGTTGGTGGGCATGATGAGTACATTGCAGCCAAAATCGGCCGTGCGCGAGGTGGGCAAGGTCTTGGGGCTGCCAGAAGCCGAGATTAAACAAATTTCGGCTCTCATTCCGCGCTGGTGGGAACGGGAGAAGGTGGCAGAAACGGCCGATTCCCCGCCCACCGAAACCACCGAACCACCCCTTTCCGATTTCGGCCGTTTTGCGACCACCATCCTGGATCAGCTAAATGAACCACAACAGGAAGTGTTAAAAACGGCCGTTTCCCTCATCGGTTTCCCACACCATCTCAGCATCCACCCCGGCGGAGTCATCATCACCCCCGGCCCGCTCACCGAGGTGGTGCCAGTGCAAATGGCCGCCAAAGGGTTCCTTACCACCCAATACGACTTTCCCGACCTGGAAATCATTGGCCTGCCCAAAATTGACCTGCTGGGCATTCGCGCCCTCACTGTGCTGGCAGATACGGCCGAACTCATTCGCACCCACCACAACCCCCAGTTCCGCCTGGCCGATATTCCGATGGAAGATATGAAAACGGCCGAATTGCTCACACGCGGCGATACCATTGGTGTGTTTCAGTGTGAATCGGAAGGGGCACGGCGTACCTTGCGCCAACTGGCCGCCAAAACCGTGAAAGATTTAGCCATCGCCAACGCCTTTTTTAAACCCGGCCCAGCTATGGGTGGCATGGCACAGGCCTTCGTGCGGCGGTATCGTGGGCAGGAACGAATTAGTTATTTGCACCCTGCCCTGGAACCCATCTTGTACACCACCCAGGGCGTTTTGCTTTTTCAGGAGCAGATTTTGCGGGTAGCGGTAGAGATCGCCAACCTCACCTGGGGGCAAGCGGACTTTTTACGCAAAGGCATGAGCAAGATGGACGCGCGGCAGATGGTGGGGCTAAAGGAGCAATTTGTGGCAGGCTGCCAGCAACCGCCCCATCAACTGACAGCCCAACAAGCCGAAAAATTATGGGAACAGGTGATGGCCTTTGCGGGTTATGGCTTCAACCAGGGTCATGCCACCGCCTATGCCGACGTAAGTTACCGTTCTGCCTATCTGAAGGCCCATTACCCGGCCGAATTTTTGGCTGCCCGCCTGGCCGATTCAGGTGGGTTTCACCACCCGGCCATCTACATTGCCGAGGCCCGCCGCCTGGGGATTGCGGTGCATCCGCCGCATGTGAATGTGAGTCAGTATGGGTTTATATTGGCGGCAAAAGAGATTAGGGATCAGAAATTAGAGATTAAAAAGCGGCGCAAATCTCCAATCTCCAATCTCCAATCTCCTGCCCTCTGGATGGGTTTAGGCCAAATTCGTGACCTGCGGCATGAGGCAGTGCGGGAACTGGTGGCAAAACGGCCGTTTTCCAGCCTGCGTGATCTGCTTAACCGTGTTTCGTTGCAAAATAAGGAGATTACCCATCTAATTCAATGTGGGGCGTTGGATGGGTTGGGGGGCAGCCGGGCAGCGATGTTGGAGGAGGCGGGTGTGGTGAACCGGGCGGGGAGTGTGTTGCAGATGGCGTTATTTGCAGAAACGGCCGTTGCCAGCGAATCCCCCGCCGACCGCCTGGCCTGGGAAACCCACATCTTGGGCTGGCCTGTCAGCACCCACCCCTTGCAAACCCTACCATCACCACCGCCCCCTTTTGCTCCTTCGCCTGCTCGCTCCTCGCTCCTCGGTTTCCGCCTGCCCGGCTGGACGGGTGGACAGGGTTTTTATTTTAGCGATGGGCAGCAGTTTCTGGTGGTGCGGGTGGATAAAAACGCGCCTGCCCCCAAGAAAATACCAACCTGGGAACTGTTGCGGATAAACGGCCGTTTGCAGCGCGACGAATGGGGCAATGAATGGTTTCAGGCGGATGGGGTGGAGAAGAGGT
>CAZPEJ010000650.1:0-3318 GCA_964585465.1 uncultured Ardenticatenaceae bacterium | reverse complement strand
GCTAAATCGCGCGCCAATGCTTCTTGCGGCCCTTTTCCCCAACAATCCTCGTCCCCCAGTTGCGCCGCAATCGTTTCCCAGATTTCTTGGCGAGGATGAGGACGACCGTCAGCCAGCAAGTCTATCAAAGCAGCGCGGCGGGCAGCGATTTTGTCCAGGCGCATATGCCCGGCCATAGCCGCCAGCCGCAGCCCCGTTTGCCTGGCCTGGCTGCCTGGCGTCTTGTTCCCATTTTGTGTCCGGATCAGTCAAGTTCATTTCCATGAACACACTATCAGTAGATCGAAGTCAGACATCCGATTTCTCGGAGAAATCAGATGTCTCGTCACCGGACATTTCATTTTACTGATTATAAGCAAACATGTATTCAGATACAATTTTATAGGCATCCGCGCAATCTGCGTCCCCTTTTTATGCAACGCGCTGAAAGGGGCGAGCTATATCTTCTCCAAGCGCAGTCCAGAGGTTCATAATTGCGCCCTGCCTGGTTGCTAACATCAACCTCATAAGCCGTGCCATCTGCCAGAATCTTATACTGCCCAAGGCCACAAACTAACATTTTTCTCTTTGGTAAGAATATCAGATTATGCCCATGAAAGTATATAAAGGCTTACTTTGCCATTGTAGCAGTAGGATTAGGAGGTGGTGGTGAGGGTACAATAACAACTTCTCCGTCCTCTGTTAGCTTTGTATGGCCATCTAGAATCTCTGGAAGCAATTCACCTCGGGGATTTGGCATTACTTTGATAGCATATTGGGCGTTTTTACCTACAATTTCCATCGTGAGTAAACTTCCAACATTTACCTCATTGAACCATACATAGATGTAGGAAATGTTACCCAGCAAACCTTTCCCTTCTGAGAAGGAACCTTCCTGTTCATTTCCTAACACGAAGCCAGCATTAGGGAGTAGTTTATATGTATTCTCCACTTTCAAAACAAAAAGACCATCGTGGGTGCCTTCCCCGCTTTCCTTGAACTCCCCTAAGGCTGTAAAGCCACGGGATACCTCCTCACCATTCAAAAACACTAAAACGAGGTAATCATTGGGCCATGCACCTGTATCACTATCGACTACTTTACCTGCAAAGATAATTGTAGAGGTCGTTTCAAATAGCTGCTCTGTTTTCTCATCGATTTCTTGCTGTGCGCTTTCTACCACTTGTTCAATGACTTGACGCTG
Source organism: uncultured Ardenticatenaceae bacterium (assembly GCA_964585465.1). GTDB lineage: Bacteria > Chloroflexota > Anaerolineae > Promineifilales > Promineifilaceae > CAZPEJ01. Next base: position 2,135 of record CAZPEJ010000650.1, on the reverse strand, counting down.
TGTTGCACATCCAGACAACGTTGCTGCTACAATCAAGATAATAGTAAATCCTAAGCCTTTCATTATTACATCCCATCCTTTACTATGTTCCATTCTTTACGGCTAGTGCCCTGTTAAGGACAAAATGATATACTGCCTGAGGCCATAAACTGACATTTTCTCTCTGGTAAGAGTATCAGATTATGCCCGTGCAAAGTATAGATAAGGAGTCAGGCATCCTCAGACAATGACCGCAAAAGACGCATACAAAAATTGATGATCAGAAAATCCCCGTAGGGTCGGCGCAGATTTTGTTGCCGCGTACCAGAGTGCGCATGCGTAACTACAAAGCGCGAATTACTGGCTTTGGCGGCCTGTACCAATCTTGTATGTTCCTTTTGCGGCGACTGTCCTCAGAACCTGTCCTGAGTTCATCAAAGGATGCCCATCGTTCGCATCTCAAGATGCGAACGCCTCATTTTACGTGTAACGAGACACTACACGTTAACGACGCAATCTACATTCTACCCTTCCATCGGGGGTGGATTCAAAACGAGTTCTGTAATAAACTTGACTTCGATGAGAACCTTCCTAAGTTGAATGGCGAGGCTCACCCAATACAAGAATTGTACTGCGCTTCCCAAGGTGCTCAATCGCTTAAACACCCTATTCCGTAATGTTACAGAAGTTCACTACAGAGTTGAAGAACCTATGAACAGAAAACTTGGACAAAATGCACGCAAGTGGCCACGCTTGGTTACTTTTATTGACATTATTGTTTTTGTCGTAATCCTTGCCCTTGGCATTGGTGGTGTCTTCTTCTTTCAAGATTACCTTGCTGTTGTTAGCCTTGTTCTATCTGTCGCTATTGCCCATTTAGCAACAATTCGTCCATTGCTTAAAAAACCCCGATTAGAATTATTCGTTGATGAGGTTCGCTGCTCTGCACCAACTCAGCAAGGAGATACAGCGAGTTGGTTCATGAGACTCGGAATTAGAAATTATGGCTTAACACCTGCGAAGCAATGTGTCGGTCGGGTTGTTGGCATATGGACTGAACAAGGAGATCTACTAAAAAAGTTTGACCCTTTGACTCTCTACTGGTCTAGGCAAGACGGTACTCATACGGGTTTCACTCCTGTTGATATTCAAGGTTACAATGATATTGAATACCTTGACATTGGACAAGTAAAGCAAAGTGATTTAACGCCATTGACTTTACGAATTGTCCTGAGACCACCTATGACTCTTTCAAAGGGAGAGGATGATTCTCCATCACCAGGATCGAATCCTTCTCTACGTGCAGGCACTTACTATATCCAAGTCGCAATATATGCAGACGGGACAAATATCCATCCTACTTGGCTCAGGGTTTCCTGTTCCGAAAATATCTCCGAATGTGGTGAATCTGTTCCTTGTAGTATTCAAAAGACAAAGCCGAGTTTTGAGTGGTAAATGCAAATGGAGTTAATCCACTCACCTTTTGGAAGTTCAATTTCTTTGAAGACACCAGAAAAGCACATGGGTGTTACATATGCAGGTTTCACAAATCCCTTTCGGCAAAAGATTGCCACATCTCACGCCGCAGTTCGGCAATACCTTCTTCTGTTATTTCCGGCATCCCTTTCCACACACCACCTAACTTCACCGTCTGCGCAGACGGTTCAGCTAACTTACTACGCAGCCGCAAAAAAGTGACAAACTCATACAGTAGTTGAATACCCTCTGCCGGCAGCAAATCCAGTGTCCCCGTAATCTCTTCTTTCAAAGCGTTTACATCGTACGCCATCATCTTCTCCCTTTTCGCAAGATGCGTTTTGCGCCATTGTTTTCGCAGCGATACGACCAAAATGCTTTATTAGACGATTATGGTGGTTATGCCGGCAGCGGCAGTTGCGCAGAAAACCCATTCACGGGTTCAAAATGCAGAACCATAATCTGCTCAGCGCGCAGGCCCAGAGATTCATAGGTGCGGCCTTCGCGGTCGCTAAATTCAACTTCATAGGCTGCGCCACCCACCAGAATCTCTACTACCGTCCCCACCTGCCCCCGCAACAAATTATCCTCAGGCAGATCAACCGTGAGCGCCACTACGTCTAGCAATTTGATCTGATTCGTCATATTTCACCTCTGCACACTTACAGGGGATAGCACGT
>CAZPEJ010000649.1:0-3333 GCA_964585465.1 uncultured Ardenticatenaceae bacterium | reverse complement strand
ACTTCCAAAACACCGTCAAGGAAGTGCATGAAATCTCCTTTGACCGTTTGCTCAACGGCGATGGGGTGGAGCTACTCAGGCGGGTCTTTTTTGAACCAGACTCCTTCCGCCCAACCCAAACCCAAACCCATGTCACCGAAGCAACGGCCGAAACCTTTTTGAGCGTCATCGAAAGCCTGAAAAGACACCAACAAGTCACCGGTCAGACCTACACCCCCGAACACCTGGCCCACTTCGTCACCCGCCTGCTTTTCTGCCTCTTTGCCGAAGATTTAGGCCTGCTCCCGAATCATCTTTTCACCGAATTGGTAAAGATGCAAAACGCCGAATTTACCCATTTCACCTTTGGCCTGCGAAACCTGTTTCAAACCATGCGCGATGGTGGCGTATTATTTTTTTACAAAATCCCCCACTTTGATGGTGGGCTGTTTGACGATGCCTTTGTCCCAGATTTGCCACCCGACCTGGGACAGGCCATGCGCCAGGCAGTAGAGCAGGATTGGTCGGCCGTTGACCCCTCCATCTTTGGCACCCTCTTTGAGCGGGTAATTGACGAAGATAAACGCGCCCAACTTGGCGCACACTACACCAGCAAGGAAGACATTCTGCTCATCGTGGAACCCGTGTTGATGGCCCCGTTGCGCCAGGAATGGGTGCAGGTGCGAAAAAGTGTGAAGGAAGCAACAACCTTTGAAACGTCCCTGCGCCAGTTTCATGCCAAAATCGCCAACACGCGGGTGTTAGACCCGGCTTGTGGCAGCGGGAACTTCCTTTACATGGCCTTGCGCCAACTACTAGACTTACAAAAAGAGGTAATTGTTTTTGCCCGGCAACAAGAGCTAGAACTGCCGCTAACGGTCAGCCCGGCGCAACTGTATGGGATTGAGATTAACCCCTACGCCCATGAACTGGCACAAATTACCGTGTGGATTGGTTACTTACAATGGCGTTATGAAAACGGGTTTGTCCATTTAGAAGAACCAATTTTACGCCCCTTAAAAAATATCGAACGGAAGGATGCCATTTTGGCGTATGATGAAAACGGCCGTCCTGTTGAACCTACCTGGCCTCAAGCAGAGGCAATCGTTAGCAACCCACCCTTTCTAGGTACAAAAATGATGCGATCTGAGTTGGGGGATGTCTATGTTGACAAACTCCATCACCTATATCACCCAAGAATACCTAAGGAAGCAGATCTAGTATGTTACTGGTTTGAGAGAGCAAAAACAGAGCTTGATGCAAAACGAACAAGCCGGATTGGCCTGTTAGCAACAAACTCCATTCGTGGTGGAGCAAATCGAAAGGTATTACAACATATCAAAGAAGTTGGCGATATATTTATGGCCTGGAGTGACCGCCCCTGGATGTTAGATGGGGCTGCTGTCCGTGTTTCCATGGTTGGATTTGATGATGGATCTGAAAAACAACGTACTCTTAACGGGTTTCCAGTAGCACAAATTAACTCAGACCTGACCAGCACAATAGATTTGACAGTCGCCCAAAAACTTAAAAACAATTTGGGTATTGCCTTTATGGGCGATACCAAACAAGGGCCATTTGACATTGAACCGTCTCTTGCCAGACAGATGTTAGCAGCCAGTGGAAATCCTAACAATCGGCCGAATAGCGATGTTGTCAAACTCTGGTACAACGGGTTGGATGTCACCCGACGACCGAGAAATGTCTGGGTGATTGACTTTGGCAGCTATATGTCCAAAGAAGAAGCTGCCCAATACCTTGCTCCATTTGAATATGTTCAACAAAATGTTAAAACCAAACGTGAACAACACAAACGTCCCTGGAATCGTAAAGAATGGTGGTTGCATTATGCACCTCGGCCAGTTATGCGGAAAGCCATAGAACCTTTAACACGTTTTATAGTTACTCCAACCGTCTCAAAGTACAGATTATTCATTTGGCTTACAAAAGAAACAGTTCCAGATCATCAGCTCATCGTATTTGCGCGGGAAGATGATTACTTTTTCGGTTTGTTACACTCACATATACACGAGGTTTGGGCTTTGCGACAAGGCACATGGTTAGGTAAGGGTAATGATCCCCGCTACACACCCACTACCACCTTTGAAACCTTCCCCTTCCCCTGGCCACCCGGCCGCGAACCGGCCGAAAACGAGAACACCCATGTGTACACCATTGCCCAAGCCGCACGAGACCTACACACCTTGCGGGAAGAGTGGCTGAATCCACCACGCCCCAACGGAATGGATGTCACTTATCACAAAATGTTACAAAAACGCACCTTAACCAACCTATACAACGCTCTGGCCCATTACCGTCAGGAGGTAAAAGGCAAAAAACATGATGCCATCCAATGGGGCAAAGAGGTAGGTGGGGTTATCTCGCTGGCGCAAATCCAGGAATTAGACACAGTTCATACAACCCTGGATCGGGCTGTGCTGGCTGCCTATGGCTGGCCCCCCGTGCTGTCAGATGACCAGATTTTGGAACGGTTACTGCACCTGAACAGAGAACGAGCCGAAGCAGAACGTGAAAAACCGGAATAACCTGCTGCATTCACCCTTTCGCCGCAAAAATCCGCGCTGGATGCCTTAGCAAATTCGCCCCAATCGCCATCATGTATTATACTTGGTGGTAAATGTGGGAACATCCTTCATCCTGTAATGGTGCAACTTGACACTATATACACCCGAACTCTACTGGGAAGCCAGCTACGCCATCGTAGTAGCCCTCATGGAGCATCATCCACACCTGTCACCTGAAGAGGTAGGGTTCAATCAGCTAACCGACTTGATTATCCATTTGCCGGGATTTAGTGACGATCCTGCACTGGCAAACGAACGTTTATTAGAAGATATTTTGATTACCTGGTACGAAGAAACCAAAGAAACCCCCAGTTGATAGCTACTTTTAGGAGGCATATGACAACAACCAACACACCGGGAGCCATCACAGTGCCAGAAGAACTGGCGAATACTGTTAAAATTACCAATATCGCCGAGTTATTAGCCCCGGCTCTCGATCCTGTTTACAACTGGGCACGACGTAATTCCGTCTGGCCGATGGTTTTTGGCCTGGCCTGTTGTGCCATTGAGATGATTTGCACTGCATCCAGCCGATTTGACCTGGCCCGTTTTGGGATGGAGGTGTTTCGTGCCACCCCGCGCCAATCTGACCTGATGATTGTTTCTGGCACTGTCACCAAAAAGATGGTACCCACCATTGTTCGCCTCTACAACCAGATGCCCGAACCCCGTTATGTGATCAGCATGGGGGCTTGCGCTTCGGGTGGTGGCCCTTTCAAAGAAGGGTACAACGTGGTGGATGGGATTGATAAGTTTATTCCGGTAGATG
>CAZPEJ010000648.1:0-3342 GCA_964585465.1 uncultured Ardenticatenaceae bacterium | reverse complement strand
CACTGTTCACTGTTTACTGCTCACTATCCACTGTCGCTAAAGCATCGGCAATAAATAGTCGTAAGCACTCAGGGCGGCTTTAGCTCCGTCGCCAACTGCAATCAGCACTTGCTCCCCAAAAGCGTTGGTCACATCCCCCGCCGCAAACAGCCCGGCACAGCTGGTGCGGTTAAAAGCATCTACCATCACAAACTCCCCCTCATCTACCTCAACCAACTCACGCACCGGTTCACTATTGGGGGTAATCCCCAGCTCCATAAAAATCGCATCGGCACGGATGTGAATCTGTTTGCCATCATGTTGCACCAACACCACACAATTGGCATACCGCTCGCCGGTAATGGCCTGCACCCGATACCCTTCCCACACAGCCACTTTGCCGCTATCCACCAACCGTTTTAACAGAGGGGATTCCATTGCTGCATAGGTGGGAATGGGGATAATGAGGTGAACCATGTCAGCTACCAGGGCCAGTTCGGTAACCGCACGCAGGGCTAATCCGGCATCTCCAATGACAACCGTCTTTTTGCCACTCATCAACGAGGCATAGCTGGTGGCGGAATAACTTAAACCTTTGCCCATAAATTCACGTTCGCCAGGGATGTTTAACAGGCAAAGACGGCAGCCAGTTGCCCAGATGAGGCTGCGGCATTGTAAGGTGGAGTTAACGGCCGTTTCCAGGGTAAAAATATCGTTGTGTTTCATAACGGCCGTTACCCGTTCCAGCCGATGAGCAAAATTTACCACTTCTAGCTCTTGCCAAAACTGCTCCACAATATCTGCCCCACGAATCAAAGGAGAGATTTTGACCCCAGGAACTTCCAGATCGTAATTGATTTTCCCCCCCAAATCCTGGCTGACAACCAGCACATTGAGCCGTTTACGAATGGCATAAGTGGCGGCGGTTAAACCCGCAGGCCCACCACCCACAATAATTAAATCATACATGCTCCACCTCACTTGACGCTTCACGCCTCACGTTTCACGTTCCCCCCCTTCTCTTAAATGGCCTTCGCTCGCTCCCCGCTTGCGACTTGACGCTTCACGCCTCACGTTTCACGTTCCACCCCCCACCTACCTCACTCAACACCGCCAGCACATCGGCCGTTACAAACTCATTCAGATTCCGTTGGCTGGTGCCACCCCAACTAACCAGAGAACGGTCGCCAATTGGACGGTCTGTGACCCGGTAATAACACTTTTCGGCCGGGAAACCACCATCAGCCAACTGTTTACTGACCAATAGCTCCAACGCCTGCTGACAGCGCGAATCCCCAATAAAACCAGCCTCCGCCAACACCTTCAGCCCAAACAAAATGTCGTAGTGCCAGTAACAGGGGTAATGCAGCCGGATAAACTCCTGATGTATCACCGAACCATCTTGCTGCCGTTGATACAAGTGGCGTTTCAGGAAAATTTCGGCGGTTCGTTGGACTGCTTCGCGCGAGCGCGGGTTGCCCGTGAGGCGGGCGTGCAAGGCCAGACCACGCATGGGGATCAGGCTTTCCATAAAGGAGGAGTGGCTGGCGTGAGGGTGTCTGTCACAATTCCACCCCCCGTCCGGCCATTGCCACTGAACCAGACGACTGGCTAACTCGTCGGCGCGTTCATCCGCCAGACCCAGCTTCAAGGTAGCATAGAGGGCATTTCCTTCTTGCGAGGCACAGCGACGAATACGGCCGTTTATCAAACGAATGTTTTTTTGGTGCGGCGGGCTAAAGAGCCAGTCATACACCTGCTCCCGCAAAGGAATCAGTGCCCCATCCCCGGCCGGATACCCATTATCTGCCAGATCTGCCAGCACCCAGTGTGCCCCACTCCACTTGGTATAAGGATGTACAGGAATCTGCCCGATGTCGTCCCGCTCCGAGAGCAGCTTTTTTACACGCGGGGAGGTGCGAATTTCCTCTTGCAGTTGGCGCAGCGTAACAGAATCTGCTACCTGCCCTACTGCTTGCCAAACCTTGTAACGCACACTGGGTTCATCCGATTGCAGCAGTTTGTCTATCACGGCTTGAAACCGGGTTTTTTCCGTCAAACCCGCTTTCCCGTCTGCCCCACTCACGACTGATTTCCTCGATGAAACGGCCGAATCACCAACACAGCCCCTTTGCTGTGACGCAACACCTTTTCGGTGACACTGCCATACACCCAACGGCTGAGACCCGAACGGCCGTGTGTCGCCATCACCACCAGGTCAATATCGTGTAATTCGGCGTAATCGAGAATGGCTTGAGCCACCGGGCCAGAAGCCACCACAGACTCAATCGTTTCTCCCAGTTGAGGGCTATACCGCTGCGCCCGATAAGACAAATAATCTTGCAGCCCATGATGCACATCTTCTCTCATGCGCTCGCCCAGCCCTTGTTCAGCCATTTCCAACTCACCCACCCACACCGGGTCTACATCCATCGGTTGCTCCACTCGCATCAGAGTAACCTGTGTCCCCAACAGCCGGGCCACTTCTAACCCAGGCCCCAGGGCTTGTTCCGACAAGTCGGAGCCGTCCAGGGTAATCAAAGTTTTTAGGATGGGTTCTGCATGGCGAATCACCAAGACCGGGCAGGGGGCTTCGTGCAAAACCCGTTCGGTGATACTGCCCATCACCCAACGGGACAGCCCAGAACGGCCGTGTGTAGACATGACAATCAAATCCACCCCTTTTTCGCTGGCGGTATCTACAATCACACTGGCTTCGTCGCCGTTGACAACTTCCGTGCGTAACCGCAGATTAGGATGTTCCCAACGATTTCGCACGCCACTAAGATACGTTTCTAACTCTTGTTGACATTCGCGGATGGAATCTTCCGGCAGGAACAGGCCATATCCGGTGGGTTCAGCCACAAACAGGTGTTTTAGAACCGGAACGCTTAACAAAATCACTTCACCGTCCACCTGTTCAGCCAACGTGATGGCGGGTTCTAAGGCTCGTTCTGCCAGTTCAGAGCCATCCAGAGGGACGAGAATTTTCTTGAACAACATGATTTTCCTCTCTTTATACTCCGTATCACGCCTCATTATGGTGGGCCGCGATTAGCTAGTACAGGTTTTCGTAAGTTCTCATCAGGTTTTGAAGCGACGTTTCCTCTAATAATTCCCTACTGATGACCAGGTACTGATTACTGCGTACTGATACCAGGGAGATTAGAGGTAGGAAATGGATTCATCTCTAATGCCTGATGTGGAACACGAGCGACGGAGTATTGATAACTTTGCCGTAAAACCAGCAAATTGCTTTCAATTAAATGGGCTTTTCCGGCGGGTAGATGATTGATTAACGCTTGTTCCATGGCTTCCAGGGGAAGAATCGGCCGTTTTGCCAGCATCGCCCCCAAAACAGCC
>CAZPEJ010000647.1:0-3343 GCA_964585465.1 uncultured Ardenticatenaceae bacterium | reverse complement strand
TTCACCGCAAAGTACACAAAGGCGGATTAAATAACCTATAAGAGATTAGAGATTGAACTAATCTCCAATCTCTAATCTCCAATCTCAGTTCTGTAATCCGCGCCAATCCGTCTCACCCGCGTTCATCCGCGTCCCATTTCCCCCTCTTTCCATCAAACCAACCAACCGTTCTTCCAACAACCCATACCCTGTATGTCGCACTTCTAGCGACAACCCCAAATAATCGGCGGCCACCTGTGCCTGGTTTATCATCTCTGCGTCGGGGTTTTGGCTCAGGTAAACCAGTCGTTTATAGTTGCGGAAATACTCCTCTTTCAGTTCAGGAAATCGGTCTAACCCTAAACCTTTCAAAATGGTGCCGTTAAAGCCGCGCACCAGAAAGTCGGTGAGGAAAAAAGTGCCAGGTTCTTCGTCCAGCAATTCCTGAAACAGTGTACCGCCATACATCTCGTAACAGTGTGGCCCCTCTATCCGTTCCAGGCTCAGTTTTGCCAGCAGTTCATCTACCGCCCCTTGTGAGCCACAATCACCAAAAAGGATAAGAATACGGCCGTATTCCTCCCGCAACTCCCCCACTTTTTTCTCCAGCGCGGGGGCAATACGCTCTGGGAACATATGCACCATCGCCGGAATGCCAAACACCGCCACATCCCAGCCATATTTTTTGATGATGGCGGTCACTTCCCAACCCAATGCCCCACAAATAATAACGGCCGTTTTTTTCATAAGAATCAGCTATTAGCTTTTAGCTGTCAGTTATCAGATTTTGAATGGAACGCGGGTTTAGCGGGTTTTCGCGGATCAAAGGTCATCAATTTGTGCCATGTAAGGGTGTATAGCTATACGCCCCTACATGGTTTACCCAAAAATCCGCGTTGATCCGTTTTATCCGTGTTCATCCCTGTCCCATTTTCTTGTTTTGTGAACATAGTGGTGTGGAGGAAGTGATGATTTACGTGGACAAAACAACAGACGGAGGATTTAAGATTGAAGATTTCTCGATCTTCCTCCTTCACGTTTCACACCTCACGTTTCATCCTCCCCATCATCTCCACCATCTGGTTCAAATGCTCAATATCATGTGCCACCAACTGCTGCACCAGGTAACGCAAATTCACTTCCCCCCAGGTTTCATGCACCCCTTTACGCTGCCATTGCCCCGGTTTTAAGGCTTGCAAAAAAGCTGTTGTTTGCTGTCGTGCCTGCCGGAAGACCTCTACCAGTTCGGCAAAGCTTCTGTTCAGGCCTGTTTTCTCCTCTGGGTGAATGTAGGGCAAATACGGCCGTTCCTCCCTCACCACCGTCTGCAACCGCACCAGGTACCGCCCTTCCACTTCTGCCAAATGGTACACCACATCAGCTACAGACCAATCCGCAGCAGAAGGGCGATGAAAAACGGCCGTTTCCCCCATCCCACCCACCGTCAACCGCAAATCATTAGGGGTAGAACTTAACGCCTCCAGCAACACCTCTCGTTTCGACACAAACCACCTCCTTCGCTCCAATGCAACAAAACAGCCTCTGCGGGATTTAACCACAAAGTTCGTTAGGAACAGAAAGAGCTTCCCTTTTCTCTACGTTCTTGGTGCCTTTGAGGTCAATCATTGCCAGAGAACAACCCTGATTTGGCATAAGAAAAAAGTCATGTTATCCTATAACTTGTCTGGGAACAAACTGGCCTGTTTTTCCCACAAACACAGCAACATTTGTCATCATTGTAAACACCTATGATGAAGCTGAGAACATTATAAACAAACAGCCTATGCTACTCTTCAAGACTCAACGCCTAAAAAACCTGGCGCATCCATTGAGCCTTCTTCTGCAAACCCCTCGCCACATCCTCGGCCAAACGGCCGTTTCCCACCCTGCATCCAATTCCCAACCTTTAGCGTCTCATTTAAGTGACCCACTACCTGTCACCCATCCCACTGTTGAAGTTAACGAATTATCGTTAACAGACTATCGTATTCCCAGACAAAGGAGGTGATCAACGCCATCCACAGGTTGGCAGCCCCACCCGTTATATTCTACTCGTTAAGGCTATTTGTTATTGGTTTATTTTGTGTTGACCCATAATAAATACAAACAACTGTTTCAAGTTTGGAGGAGAAATCGTGAAAAAACCACAGTTCCCGTTTATTACCAAAAAAGAAATGGCAAAAATTCACCCCTACATTCCCGAAGCCTACGACCAACTGCGTGTCGGGCGAATCAGTCGGCGTGAATTTTTACGCGTCACCACCTTGTTAGGCATGTCAGCCACCGTCGCCACCTTTGCCGCCGCATGTGGTACAGGCGGACAGGCCGAACCAACCCAGGCCCCGGCCGAAACCGGCGGCGAAGCCACTGCGGCTCCAGTTGTTGAAGAAGCTACCGGTGGTATCAAACGTGGTGGCACCATCACCAAATCCATGCAGCTACAACTGCTGGATCACCCGGCCCGCCTCTCCTGGGTAGAAGGGGCCAACATTGTGCGTCAGTTTGGCGAATACCTCACCGAAACAGGTTCAGACAACATCACCCGCCCCTACCTGCTCGACCGATGGGAAGCCAGTGCCGATGTAAAAACGTGGGATTTGTTCCTGCGCCAGGGCATCAAATTTAACAATGGGGATGAATTAACGGCCGATGATGTCATGTTTACCTTTGGCGAATGGCTCAATCCCGATGTAGGCTCTTCGATGTTAGGGTTGCTCTCCTACCTCAACGGCATGTCCGACGTGGAAAAAGTAGACGACTACCACATCCGCCTCAACCTGCAAACCGCCAACATTGGGGTACCAGAACACCTCTTCCACTACCCGGCCATCGTCCTACACCGCAACTTTGAAGGGGACATCGTGCAACAACCCATTGGCACCGGTGCCTTCACCCTGCAAGAGTATGCCGAAGGGGAACGAGCCGTCTTCAAACGCCGCACCGATTACTGGCGCATGGGCGAAGATGGTCAATCACTGCCCTACCTGGACGAAATTATCTATGTCTCCACCGACAAAGACGCCGGGGTAGCCGCTTTACAATCGGGTCAGGTAGATTCTCTCTATGACCCTCGCCCCAGTGACTTCCAGGCTCTTAAAAGCAATCCCAATCTGACGGTGCGCCCCGCCAGCACCGCCCAGGCCCTCATCTTGCGAATGCGTGTTGACCTGGCTCCCTGGGACGATAACCGGGTGCGGACGGCTTTGAAGATGGCTCAAGACCGGGCGAAAAACCTGCAACTGGCCTACTTTGGTGAGGGTGATCTCTCCATTGATGCCCATGTGGCCCCCATCCACCCGGCCTATTGCGAAATCCCCATCCCTGGGTATGACCCCGATGGTGCCCGTGTTTTGTTGGAAGAGTA
>CAZPEJ010000646.1:0-3343 GCA_964585465.1 uncultured Ardenticatenaceae bacterium | reverse complement strand
CCCCCTCACAACGTCCGCTTTTCATAAGGCACCTGCAATAACTCCGCCGCTTTCCGCTTGGTTTTCTCCCCGCGCCGGTCATAACGAGAGGTAGTTTCCACACTGGCGTGACCTGCCAGTTTTTGCACGGTTACAATATCCGCCCCGGCATCCAACAAATCCCCCACAAAGGTACGGCGAAAATCGTGTGGCGAAAGCGGGGGAATGCCCGCCACTTTGGCCCGTGTTTGTAACATTTTGTAAATGGCCTGGGTGGTGAGAGCTTTGCCTTTGTTGCGATTGCCCAGCCCCACAAAAAGTGCGCCGGGGGTGTTGCCGCGCAAGGTCAACCAATCGGTCAACGTTTGGGCTACTCCTGTGATAACCGGCACCAATCGTTCTTTGTTCCGTTTTCCTTTTACCCGCAAGGTTTGTGCCACCTGGTCATAATCGGCCAACAGCAGGGTTGTTACTTCGGCCCGCCGCAAACCACAGCCATATAGCACCACCAAAATGGCCGCGTCCCGCACGTCGGTGGTTTCCTGGCCGCAGGTTTGCAGCAGGGCTACCAACTCGTTATTTGCCAGGGAACGCCCGGCCGGAATGGACTCCCCTTTGACACTTTCAACGCTGCTGGCGGTGTGGTACTGTTCGGCCGTCATCCAGCCCAATTTCCAGGCCGTTTTTAAGACCCCGCGCAGGGCGGAGAGCATTTTATTAGCGGTGTTGTACTGGAACTGCTGTTGCAGGCGCGCCCGCAAGGCAGCGGTGTGTTGGAAACGTAACTCCCCCCAGGGAAAATCGAGATAGGAGAGGGTAGAATCGGCCGTTAATATCTCCACCATCGTTTGTAAAGCCTGGGTCATGGTGCGGCGACTGCCAACAGATAACCCCGCCAGATAAACGGCCGCCGGGTTTTGGCTCAGGGGAATAACCTGGGGCGTGACAATTTCTTGGGATTGTTGTGGAATTAGCTGGTTCAAAGCCGACTCATTTTGGCAGATAGGCCAGGTTGTTGACATAACCCTGCCTGCATAACCATGACATAAAACATCCCACCTCTCCTATGACCACCGTTGCCGCCGCGCCTCAAGCACATTGGGCAACTTCTCAAACTTTTGCAGCAACCAGTTCAACTGCTCCAAACTCACCACCTCTACCACCAGAAAAATAGTTGTTATGTTGCCCACCTGACTGGTCTTGGCTTTGGGAAAGGAGATATGTTGCCCGCGCAAGATATTTGCCATCTGGTCAATGAGTTCAGGGTGGTGGTACGACTTAACCACGATGGGGATAGGGTAAGTTTCTGCCTCGGCACCCCAGGTCACGTCAATCATTCGCTCCGGCTCGGTCATGGCTTTCACTTCTGGGCAATCTTTCCGGTGAATGGTGACACCCCGGCCGCGTGTGATGTAACCAATAATGGGTTCAGGGGCAATCGGGTTGCAGCACCCAGCCATTTTGGTGTGCAGCCCCCCCAGACCTAAAACGGTTAACCCTTTGGCCCTGGTTGGTTCTGGTTGCAAAAGCGGCCGTAATTCTTCATCAGTTTTACTGGCATTTCGCAGCATCAGGGCGATGGCCCCGCTGATTTGGGAGCTTTGAATATCGCCAAACCCTACTTTTGCCAGAAATTGGGACACATCTTCATATTTTAACGCTTTGGCAATATCGTCTATCGTGTAAGTATCCAGCAACCCCAGCCGTTTCAACTCGCGTTCTACCATTTCGCCCCCATGCTGGATGTTTTGTTCTCGTTCCTGGTTGCGGAACCATTGCCGCACCTTGCTGCGGGTTTGGGCACTGCCGGTATAACCCAGGCTTTCATTCATCCAATCCCGGTTGGGGCCGCCGCGATTGGCCGTTTGCACTTCTACCCGGTCACCAGATTTAAGTTTGTGATCCAGGCTGACGATTTTGCTGTTGACCCGCGCACTACGGCAGCGATGGCCGATTTCGGTGTGGATGCGGTAGGCAAAGTCAATGGGGGTGCTGTCTTTGGGCAGTTCGATAACATCCCCCTTAGGGGTGAAGACGTAAATACGTTCGCTGAGTTCTTCAGCCTGCATCTCTTGTTCGTTGGTTTTATCCCCTTCGCGCAGGGCGGCCAGGTTCTCTCGCAGGTTTTGTACCCGTTTGTGGGCGGAGGAACTGAGTTGAATGCCGTCTTCTTTGTATGTCCAGTGGGCAGCTACCCCCTTTTCTGCTTCTTCGTGCATTCGGGTGGTGCGAATCTGTACTTCAAACCGATGCCCCTGGTCGTCCATAACGGCCGTATGTAACGAACGATACCCATTGGCTTTGGGGGCACCGATGTAATCATCAAACTCTTTGGGAATGGGCTGCCACAAACCATGCACCACCCCCAACACCTGATAACAGATAGTGCGCTCCTCTTCATCTTTCTCGCGGTTGCTCTTGCGCTCAAATAGTTCCGGGTTGGGCGGGTCCAGAATCACTCGCAACGCCTGCACATCATAAATCTGGTCAAAATCCACCCCTTTACGTTGCATTTTGCGGTAAATAGAAAAAATATGTTTCGGCCGTCCGGTAACGGTAGCTTTTAACCCCATCCCTTCAATTTTGTTTTTCAGGCGATGAATAGCCCCGTCAATACGTTCTGCCCGTTCGGCTCGCCGTTCTGCCAGATTTCCCGCAATCTCTTTGTAAACTTGTGGCTCCAGATAACGAAAACCTAAATCCTCTAGCTCCCATTTCAGTTGCCAGATACCCAGCCGATTCGCCAGCGGGGCATACAGGCGCATGGCTTCGGTAGCAATTTCTTGTTGGCGAGAAACGGGTAAGTTGCTGGCTTTGCGTAAATCGTGCAAACAATCCGCCATACGAATGAGGATTACCCGAATATCCCCTTCAATGATAGTCAAAAACGCCTGGCGCATTTTTTCATAAATCTGGTCTTGTGGGTCCCGTTCTTGCGCCTTTTTTTTGTACAGCTTGCGGTCTTCCTGATAACGGGCCGGGTCTACTCGATGTAAAGTGGGGTCTGGTAACGGCCGATCCCGAACCACCGGCTCCACAAATGACCCAAACTCCGCTTCTACCACCCCCCGCTTTTCTTCCACATAAGTCACCAGACTATTTACCCCTGTAACCAGCGATAACACCTCTTTGCCAAACAGCTTTTCAATCTCCTCAGACTGTTTTCTTGGTTGTGTTTCCAGGCAATCATGCAACAGGCAAGCCACCATCGTCTTAGCATCACGTAACAGCAGCGACATGATATGGGCTACGGCCAAATCATGCTCAATGTACAAATCACCAGCCTCCCGCCGGTGCCCCCTATGAAGGGCCTCTGCATAGGCATAAGCCTGGCGTAAATCCTGAGTTGCTTTCCCACGCTTCT
>CAZPEJ010000645.1:0-3347 GCA_964585465.1 uncultured Ardenticatenaceae bacterium | reverse complement strand
GCAACTCATAGAAAAATTCGGCCGTTTTGGTCGCAATTTTGTCCCAGGTAAACGAATCAGCAACCTGGGTGGCTGTTTGCCCCAGGCGATGACACAAGTGAGAATCCGCCAGCAAGGTTTGAATGGCCTGGGTCAAGGCAGCTATTTCATGGGGTGGCACCAGCCAGACGTTTTGACCGTGAACCAGCTCAGGCGTGGGGGTGGTGGGGTGGGTGGTGATCAGGGGACGGCCGTTTGCCAGCACTGCCATCAGCGTTCCCCGGCGCAACGAAACCCCGTCACGGTATGGCATGACCATCACATCCGCAGTTTGCAGGTAAGTAGAAACCATTTCATCTGGGACAAAACCCGTCCAATGAATACGGCCGTTTAACCCCAACGTGTCAATCATCTGCTGCAACTGAGCCAAAAAAGCCTGGTTATTCTGGCTGTCGCTGCTACCCGTTTGCCCGCCAATAAAAACCAGATGAACCTGGGGCGGCAACTGGGCCATCGCCTGCAACAGTGTGTCTGCTCCTTTGCTTTCATGCAAAAAACCAAAATACCCCAACAAACGGTCGGCAGAAGTCAGATGCAAGTGGGCACGGGTGGCGGCGATGTCGGCGGTGGTGGGGTTGAAGATGTGGATGTTGCTGCCAATGGGGATTTGCCGAACGGCCGTTACCCCCATTTTTTCGTTGACAGCAGCAAAATCCTCCCCATTGGTCACAATCACCCCATCAGCCTGTTTTGCCATAAAACGAACGGCCGTTTCTCGCAGCCTGCCCGCCTTTGGAAACAGATATGGCACACGCAAGTCGTGAAACGTGACCACCGTCTTGCCAATCCCCTTGAGCCGCCAGGGGAGAAAATTAGCCGCCGGGCTACGCATCTCATACGCGGCTGCCTGGTATTGGATATTCAGCACATCCAACTCATAACGAACCGCCACATCCGCCACCGCCGCCAGCGCAGACCAACGCCACTGCCGCACAGGCGTGTGCAGGTGGGCAAAACCGAGTGATTCAGGTTGCAACAGATATTCCGGGCGGCGATCAGGTTGGGGAGAACGGGCGGCTTTGCTGGTAATAATGTGGATTTCGTGCCCGCCGAGAGCCAAAGCACGGGCTAACTCTTGGGTAAATGCACCCACACCGCCCTGCATCGGGGGGTATTCACCCGAAATAAGTCCGATACGGAGCATAAGAATCAAAAAGTCGTTGTGCAGTAGGGAAGTTCAGAGGGTAAATCGTGGGGTTACAACATATTGCGTATTGTGAATCTCCTACGCAATACGCAATACGCAACTTCACATCATTTCCAATCCCATCAGGGGGTGCCCGCGCCAACGCAGCAGGGAGATGGCATAGGTGCGGCGCAGGGCAGCAAAATCCGCTTTACGGTGCAGATCATCCATTGGCTCTTTTTCACCTTCGCCAGAAGCCACACGCATTAACGCCCGATCATCCAGTTTGTTAAGGGCTATCAATTCGTCATGAAAAGCGGCTGGCACTTTGCCTAATGTGGGTGGCATTCCCATTTTGATGGTTTGCAACAACACATCTTCAAATTTCCAGCCACAGGCAT
The DNA here is from genome assembly GCA_964585465.1 of uncultured Ardenticatenaceae bacterium. Classification (GTDB taxonomy): domain Bacteria; phylum Chloroflexota; class Anaerolineae; order Promineifilales; family Promineifilaceae; genus CAZPEJ01. The sequence goes on along the minus strand of CAZPEJ010000645.1, from coordinate 1,781 downwards.
CAGCCATTTGTTGTAACTGGGCATAAATGGATAGGGGAAGTTCTATTTGTACTGTGTGTGTCTTCATGTTCACCTCGTTTCAGTGGTAGCTGTTCCCTCCTCACTTCTCAGTTCGATGAAACGACTGGATCGTGAGACCTGCTAATAACCTGCGGGGCGTAAACCGGAGCGAAGGATTTGCCAATAGGCGTGAACTCGTTGCCAGCGTAACGGCCGTTTATGCCCCACCACCCCTTTAACCGCTTCTAATCCAAGTTGCCAACCATACATCCATAATAAAAAAGTGCGTAAGATAAAGGCCGCCAAACGGCCGTGATATTTGCGAAAGTAACGCAACTTGGCTTGCTGAAAATTGATGTGTCGGGCCGTGACCGCCTGCTCGCTGCTTTTGCCGGTGTGGTGCATCACCTGGGCCGCAGGCAGATACACCACCCCCCACCCGGCCACCTTAATGCGACGGCACCAATCTAACTCTTCGGAGTACATAAAATAGGCTTCATCCAGGCCGCCCACCTGGGCTACCACCTCTCGCCGGGTCATTAAACACGCCCCCATGAGCCAATCCACTTCGGCCGTTTCTTCATCGGGCAAATCCTGGGCGTAATAGTGACGCAACAGGGCGCGAGGTGCCACAGACTCCAGCCAGGTGCTTTCAAAAAAGCCGGTTGCCAGGGTAGGAAAACGGCGGCGAGACGATTGAATCGTGCCATCCGGGTTGAGCAGTTTTGCCCCCACCACACCAATTTGGGGATGATTGTTCAGGTACGTAACCAGCAAATTCAGGGCATTTCCCCGAATTTCGGTATCAGGATTAAGCAGTAGTATATAACGGCCGTTTGCTTTGGCAATCCCCAAATTGTTCCCCCTGGGAAAACCGACATTTTCATCGCAGGTAATGAGATGAACCCAGGGAAACTCCTGCCGAATTATCCCCACGCTGTCATCCGTCGAATGGCTGTCCACCACAATAACTTCCAGGGAGATATTCGGCCGTTGTTGGTCAATGGAGCGTAAACACGCCTGCAACAGGCGGCACACATTCCAGTTGACAATCACAATTGACAATAGGGGGGAAGTGTCATCCATATGATAGTTGGCGATGAGAGATTGGAGATTTTGCAATCTCTCATCTCTCATCTCTCTCATCACCCCATTTTATGAAATAGCCGCAAAGCATTCTCGGTGGTATGTTGGGCCAAAACGGCCGTTTCCACTCTTCGCAGTTCGGCGATTTTCTCGGCTACATGGGCCACAAAAGCGGGTTCGTTTCGCTCCCCCTTGTGCTGTTTGGGCGACAGATACGGGGCATCCGTCTCTATCAATATCCTGTCCAGGGGCATTCGGGTTATCAGGCGGTGTAGATGTTTGGAAGAGTCATGGGTGATTGGGCCGGTAAAACCCAGGTAAAACCCTAACTCCAACACTTCCTGCGCCATCTCCTGTTTTGCCAGAAAGGAGTGTAACACACCAGGGTTTGTTCGCCCGGCCAGGGAAGATTCCGCCAGCAGTCGCACCACATCTGCGTCGGATTCGCGGTTGTGAATAATCACCGGCAAATTGAGTTCAGCCGCCAGGTTTAACTGTTGGCGCAAGGCATGGTGTTGTGTCTCCTTAGGGGACTTTTTCCAATAATAATCCAGGCCAATCTCTCCAATTGCCACCACTTTGGGGTGTTTTGCCAGTTGGCGCATTTGTTCAATCCAACCATCCTGCCAATCGGCCGTTGAGTTGGGATGAACCCCCACCGCCGCATACACCCCCTGATATTGATCGGCAAGCTG
>CAZPEJ010000644.1:0-3351 GCA_964585465.1 uncultured Ardenticatenaceae bacterium | reverse complement strand
CCCCTGCTTTAGTTTATAATCGGACGTTATGACAACACCTATCAACCATTTAATTTTAGATATGGATGGCGTTCTGTGGCAGGGGGAAACCCCCATGCCGGGGCTGGCTGATTTTTTTGCTACGTTGCGCGAATTGGGTATTGGGTTTATGCTGGCAACGAATAATGCCACCAAAACGGCCGTTCAATACACCGCCAAATTAGCCCGTTTTGGGGTAGATGTAACACCAGACCACATTTTGACTTCGGCCGAGGCCACCGCCGGGTATGTACGGGAACGGTATGAACCGGGAACGGCCGTTTATGTGGTGGGCGACGAAGGGCTGCAACAAGCCATCACCGCACAAGGGTTTCACCTGCTCACCCCCGCACAAGTGCAGGCTGGGGCGGTGGCCCCCCTGGTGGTGGCCGGGCTGATGCGAACCGCCACCTATCACCACCTGGCCATGGGGGCACGGCTCATCCATAACGGGGCCACCTTCATTGGCACCAACGGCGACCTCACCTACCCCACCGAACAAGGGCCGCTCCCCGGTGCCGGGGCCATCCTGGCCCTGCTCACCGCCGCCACCGGGGTAAAACCCATCACCATTGGCAAACCGGGGCCAATTTTATTCCTGGAGGCGGTTAAACGATTGGGTGGTGAGATAGCTGGCACCTGGATGGTGGGCGACCGCCTGGAAACAGACATCCTGGGGGCCAAAAACGTGGGACTTGGCACCATTTTTGTCCTTTCCGGCATCTCCCGCGAAGTAGACATCACCACCTCTGGCATCCAGCCCGACCTGATTTTTGCCGACATCGCTGCATTAACGGCCGAATTGAACCGAAACCGAGTTTTTTCTTGAAATCTTGGTTTCTATAAACCTCTATGAATCTTGAACTCCAGCCCATTCCCCTTGAAGACAAACCCGTTTTGCGGAACTTGATGGAGTTGTGCCTGCACGATTCCAGCGAGTTTAACGGCGACGAGGTGGGAGAGCATGGGCTATTTGGTTACACCTACATTGATTTTTATTGGGTGGAAAACGGCCGTTTTCCCTTCTTCATCCGCGTAGATGGCAAACTGGCCGGGTTTGTCCTGGTTCGCACATTAGACGAAGATACCCGCTCCCTGGCTGAGTTTTTCATTTTGCGAAAATACCGCCGCAAAGGGATTGGTCGCCAGGTGGCTTATTGGGTGTTCAACCAATTCCCCGGCAAGTGGCAGGTAGCTCAGGAGGCCGTGAATTTGCCCGCCCAGGCATTTTGGCGTAGTGTAATAGAGGTGTATACAAACGGCCGTTTCCAGGAAATCACCCAAACAGGCTGGCACGGCCCTATTCAGGAGTTTCACACCCCATGAGCAACTTATTTCAGCGCGGGGTACAAAAAATTGCCTCCACTGCCCCTGGAGCCACCTTTTTTTCCTATCTGCTGCACCATTTGGATAAACCAGTGTATCGCTGGAGTAACGGCCGTTTTACCCTGGCCTCCCTTTTTACCGGTTTACCTGTCATCATCCTCACCACCACCGGGGCCAAAAGCGGCCAACCCCGCTCCATGCCCCTCATCGGCATCCCACAAGGCGAAAACCTGGTGATCATTGCTTCCAACTGGGGGCAACCCCACCACCCAGCCTGGTATTACAACCTGAAAAAAACCCCACAAGTGATGGTGACGAGAAACGGCCGTTCCCAACCCTACACAGCACGAGAGGCAATGGGCGAAGAGCGAGAGGTTTTGTACCAAAACGCTATCAACCTCTACCCAGGTTACGCCGCCTACCGCCAGCGCACCAGCGGCCGACAAATTCCAGTCATCATGCTTTCGCCAAAAACAGGTTAAAATAAGGAGAAGATGGGACATCTGTTTAATCATCCAACGCCGCTAAAATGGAGAAAATCATGTTAAAAGCACCTCCTATCCAATCGGCCACTACAGAAAGCCGGCCCGAAACCGGCCAGTGGTATTGGATTGTCAACCCCAAAACCTACACAGTTGAGGTGTACGAATTGTCTGGCAAGGAGTATGGATTAGCCGGGGAGTTTAGCACAGGCGAAAAAGTTGTTTCTCCGTTGTTGGGTGATGTTGGTTTTACGGCCGATTCCCTTTTTGATACCTGATATGACCCACACCCTCTACAACCTCACCTTTGATGAACTCACCACCCTGCTGGCAGACCTGGGCCAGCCCAAATTCCGCGCCAAACAGGTGTGGGAATGGCTCTATAAACGGTATGCCACCGATTTTGACCAGATGACCGATTTATCCAAAGGGTTACGAGAACAGCTAAAAACGGCCGTTTCCACCTCCGCCCCCTGGCACATCGCCGCCGAACAGTTTTCCAAAGACGGCCAAACCGTCAAAGTGCTGTTCCAACTGCCAGACGGCCAAACCATCGAAACCGTCCTCATGCGTTATGAAAAACGGCGTACCTTGTGCATCAGCACCCAGGCAGGGTGCGCCATGGGCTGTGTTTTCTGTGCCACCGGGCAAATGGGTTTTTTCCGCAACCTCACAGTGGGCGAAATTGTGGGGCAAGTGATCTATTTTGCTCGCCAACTGGCCGCCGAAGATGACCATGTGACCAACATCGTGATGATGGGCATGGGCGAGCCGTTGCACAATTATGAGAATACTTTAACGGCCGTTGACCGCCTCACCGATCCAACTGGTTTTAACCTGGGCACCCGCAAAATCACCATTTCTACAGTAGGTTTGGTACCAGCTATCCGCCGCTACGCCGACGAACAACGCCAAACCCCCCTGGCGATTTCTTTACACGCTGCCACCGACGAGGAGCGCGACAAACTCATTCCCATCAATAGACGGTGGAAAATTGCTGACCTGATGGACGTTTGCCGATATTACGTGGAAAAAACCGGCCGTCGGCTGACATTTGAATGGGCTTTGATTAACGGGCAAAACGACACATTAACCCAGGCCCGCGCTTTGGGTGAACTGGTGCGGGGGATATTGTGCCATGTGAACCTGATCCCCCTCAACCCAACAGCCGGTTACAACGGCCTGCCCTCCGACCCCAAACGAGTAGAGGCTTTCCAACAAGAGTTAGCCCGTTACGGCATCACCAGCACCGTGCGAGTGCGGCGGGGGATTGACATTCAAGCGGGGTGTGGGCAACTGCGCGACCGATTTAGCGGTGGGTTGGATAAAAAGGAAGAGATTGGAGATTAGGGATTGACCAATCTCTAATCTCCAATCTCAATGAAAATGTCAGTTTATGCCCCCTTCGAGGATATAATCCGTTTTCCACCCCACTGCCGCCAGAAGAACCAGGCCAACAAAACGGCCGTTCCCAATAACACAGCCCCTACCTGGCGACGTTGTTGTTGCTGATGCTGCTGAAAAA
>CAZPEJ010000643.1:0-3353 GCA_964585465.1 uncultured Ardenticatenaceae bacterium | reverse complement strand
AAGTGTGGAGCGTGAAGCGTGAAACGTGAAGTGTGAAACGTGGTTGGGGAGCGCAAGAAATGGGTGGTTTCGGCCGTTTCCAGCTTTTATACTGGATATGATTATTAACTTTATGTTATGCAGAGGGTCTTTCCTCCCTGCGCCTCCGCGCCTCTGCGCGAGAAACCTTTTTTTTTGCGGTGAATAGTTACATTTTTCTTTTGGAGGTCTTATCGTCATGAAACTGAAGAATCTATTTTTGTTATTACTGCTTGCCTCTTTGTGGGGGCCGTCCTTCCTATTTATTAAGGTAGCTGTGGCGGAAATCCCACCCATTACTCTGGTTTTGGGGCGGGTGAGTATTGGCGCGTTGTTGTTACTTGCGGTGTTGAGGTTGCAAAACGGCCGTTTACCTGCCCCCACCGTCTGGAAACATGTTGCCTTTGTAGCCCTGTTCCACAACGCCATCCCCTTTGTTCTCTTCGGCTGGGGCGAGCAGTACATCAGCAGTGCCTTAGCCTCCATTTTGAATGGCACCACTCCTCTGTTTACCATCATCCTGGCTCACTTCTTTGTCACCGACGACCGGCTGACACCCACAAAAATTTTGGGTGTGCTGGTAGGATTTGCCGGGCTGATGTTGCTCATTTGGCCTTCGCTGGCTGGTGGTGTTCAGGTTACCACACTCGGCATTTTAGCCATTGTGGCTGCTTCAGCCTGTTACGGCGTAGCCATCATTTACACCCGCAACCACCTGCGAAACTTGCCGCCTCTGGTGGCCCCCACCTCACAAATGATCATGGCTACCCTCTACCTGTTGCCTGCCTCTTTACTGGTAGACAAACCTTACCTGTTACCTGTGCCTTCCTGGCAAGCTCTTGTTTCCCTGTTTGCTCTGGGCGTTTTGGGGACTGCCCTGGCCTTCATCGTGTACTATCGCCTCCAGGCTGTGGCTGAACCTACTTATGTCTCGATGGTCACTTATGTGATTCCGGTGGTGGGAGTGATTTTGGGGGTGGCGGTGTTGGGTGAGCAGTTGACCTGGCATACAGTGGCCGGTTTTGCCCTCATTTTGGCCGGGGTGATGACAGTTAACGGGGTGTTCCAGCAACTTACCTGGCGGCGGTTGAATCAGGCGGCAATACGGCCGTAATTTGTAACGATTCACCGCAAAGGCGCAAAGGGCGCAAAGAAAAGAGAAGACTTTTACTAGCGGTTTGTCGGAAAAGTCGCAATGGAACGCGGATGACGCAGGTTTGACGGGTTTTCGCGGATTTTTTCTCTGATCTTATCCGCGAACAGTGGACAGTAGACAGTGGGCAGTGAACAGTGAACAGTGGACAGTGGACAGTGAGGAGTGGGCAGTGGACAGTAGATAGTTTTGGAGGTACTCATAAATGTTATCTGATACACATGATCATCATCATCACGAACATGGGTTGGGGGAAACGGCCGTTTCTCCCCTTTCCTACACCCATCCCAGCCCACACGACCACGACCATGACCACCATCATCACGACCATGACCACGACCATAGCCTGTGGGAACGGGTCGCTTCCGCCTTGCACATCCCCGGTTACAGCCATGAACACGCCAGCCCCACCGCCGAACAAACCTTTTTTGACAATAACCTGGGCATTCGCACCGTCTGGTTAGCCCTGGTGATTTTGTTCATCACCACACTGCTGCAAATTGGCGTGGTTATCCTCAGCCAAAGCGTGGCTTTGTTGGGCGACACCGTTCACAATCTGGGCGACAGCCTCAACTCCATTCCCCTGCTGTTCGCCTTCTACCTGGCCCGCCGCGCCGCCACCCGCCGTTACAACTACGGCTACACCCGCGCCGAAGATGTGGCGGGTATTCTCATCGTTTTTTCTATTGCCTTCAGTGCCTTTTTCATCTTCAAAGAGTCCATCGAACGTTTTTTGAACCCCCAACCGTTAACCCACCTGGGCTGGCTGGCAGTAGCGGCCGTTATCGGATTTTTAGGCAATGAAGCAGTCGCCCTGATCCAAATTCGTGTGGGCAAACAAATCAGCTCGGCAGCGATGATTGCAGACGGCCTGCACGCCCGCACCGATGGCCTGACCTCACTAGCAGTTTTATTGGCGGCAGGCGGTGCAGCTCTTGGTTATCCCATTTTCGACCCCATCATTGGTTTGTTCATCGGCGTGGTCATTCTGTTTATTACCTGGGATGCCAGCAAAAAGGTGTGGTATCGCCTGATGGACGCAGTTGAGCCGGAATATGTGGACAACGCAGAAAAAACATTGCAACGACACAAAATGGTGCGCCAGGTGCATCGGGTGCGCCTGCGCTGGATGGGGCATCGGTTACATGCCGAAGTGCAGATAGGGCTGGATGCTCACCTGACAACGGCCGAAAGTCACCACATTGCCGAAGAACTGCGCCATGATTTATTCCACACCCTGCCCAATCTATCTGAAGCAATGGTGCATGTAGAACCCTGGCTGCCTCTGGAGCAGTCGCACCACCTGACAATACACCACGAACCAACCCCGCAGATGATGAAGGGGTAAACAGGGGAGATTGGCGTTTGCCTTAATCTCCAATCCCGAATTTCCCGCTCTAAAACGGTTTAACTATGAAAGAACTCGATTTAACAGGTGTCTGGCGGTATCAAACGGCCGATTCTGTCCAATTTGCCCAACCGGAATGGGATGATACCAATTGGCCGCAGATGTACCTGCCACAAAACTGGTTTCTGGCCGGGCTGGAACATCAAGGTGTGGTGTGGTTTCGCCGCGATTTTGAACTGGTTTTGCCAGCCGGGCAGTTTGCCACCCTCCGGTTTGATGGCGTGGACTATTTTGCCGATGTGTACCTGAACGGGGTGCATTTGGGGTCGCACGAAGGGTATTATGAGCCGTTTTCTTTCGACATAACCAGCGTATTGCAAAACGGCCGTAATCACCTGGCCGTGCGGGTCAACAGCCCCTTTGAAACTGTTGGGGCGGATGGCTGGCACATGCAAAAACGACTCATCAAAGGGGTACTCAACCACCACGATTGCCGCCCAGGCGGCGGGTGGGTGGCTACCGGGCAGGCCCATAACACCGGCGGCATCTGGAATCGTGTCACACTGCAATGGCACGGCCCCATCACCATAGACCAGGTTTTATTACGGGCCGACCTGGATAACCAGCCTGCCCGGTTATTGGGCCAAATGTGTGTGACCAACAGGGGGGAGGAAACGGCCGTTTCTTTCACCCTCACCTGCACCCCCGACAACTTTAACGGCGACACCTATCAAACCAGCCTTACCTGCACCCTGCCCCCGGGCACCAGCCACCACCCTTTCAGCCTGCCCACCCCCACCGTGCAACAGTGGCAACCCTGGGATCGCGGCTACC
>CAZPEJ010000642.1:0-3358 GCA_964585465.1 uncultured Ardenticatenaceae bacterium | reverse complement strand
TTTGTACCAGGTGAGGGGGTTGGGATAACGGCCGTTTTCCCCCCGCCCACTAAACCGCCCCCACAGCTGTGACCATACCCACCCCAACCGAATATGGTCAATCTCCCGCCCCATCAACTCCTCGCGGTTAAACAAGTGAATCCCCATTCGCATCAGCACCAGAGCCGTAATTGCCAAAGCCAGAATCAACCACCACAACCCGGCATGATTGCCCCAGAAAAGGGCTGCTGCTTCCCCCTGCACCAACAAGGCCATTGGAATGATGATAAAACTTGCCAGCAAGTTGGCGGCACGCACACTGGTCGTCTGGCTAGATACCACCACCGCCCCGGCCACCATCACCACCCCTTGAATGGTGGTCAGCATCACCGTTTGCACAAATAACTGCCAGGTGGGTGACCAATCCACAAACAGCCACAACGCCGTCAGGTAAACCGCAATGCCTAGATAACTGGCTGTTAGCGGAGGAATGAGGGCTGCAATCATTTTGCCCAGGTAGAGTTGGGTATTGCTCAAAGGGGTTGCCAGCAGCGGCTCCAGGCTTTTGCGCTCCTTTTCACCCACAAAGGTTTCCAGGGCAATGATGAGCGAAAAAGACATGGGGAAAAAACCCACTACCAGGAGCAAAAAAGGCACTAGCTGGCTGCCTATCAGGGTCGCCCCATACCGCTCGGCAAAGGCTACCACCCGCCCGGCCGTAAAGGTCATGAGGGCTGGAAAAAAGATGGTGAGCAAAACGATGGGCGCAACGATGCGCCAATCACGGAAAGAGTCCTGAACTTCTCGCCAGGCGATGACCTTGATCATCTGCCAATCTTGTTGTTTTACGGGAATGGTTAATTGTGTCATGGTTTCCTCGGTTCGGTAACTGCCTCGGTGCCCGGTGTTTAGTGCATCGGCGGGAGCGGTAACACATTCCGGGTCTTTCGGATTTTGTGAGGTTTGCCGTGAAACGTGAAACGTGACCAGAGGAATTTCACGTTTCACGTTTTACGTTTCACGTTTCACGTTTCATTGGTTGCCAACCCCCTGAGTTCCCAAAGAACCCACCTCCCTTTTATGGCTGTTCTGCTATTACCCGCAAGTACACTTCTTCCAGGCTTTGTGGGATTTCGTAGAGCGAGATGATGCCCAACCCCAGTTCACCCAGACGGCGCACTAGAAGTGGGTTTGTCAGTTCTGGTTGAGCCGTGCGGTAGCGGATGACGTTCTCTTGTACCTGCTCCACTGTTACCAGTTCCTCTAGCTCTTTGATCTGGCCGTTGAGGGATTGGTTGACTCGCACTTCTAGTTGGGGTTGGCCGAGAAGCTGCTGTTTTAATTCGGCCGTTGTACCCTCTGCGACGATGGTGCCTTGTTTGACGATGGCAATCCGGTCGGCCAGGCTTTCCGCTTCAGCCAGGTTGTGAGTACACAGGATGATGGCCCGTTTGCCGTCGCGCAGTTCGATGATGGCATCACGTACCAGTTTGGCACTGTAGGGATCCATGGCGGAGGTGGGTTCGTCGAGTAGCAGAACGGCCGGTTCGTGCAACATGGCTCGAATTAACCCCACTTTTTGGCTCATGCCTTTGGAGTATTGCCCCAGGCGGCGGCTTTCGGCCCCACCCATGTTAAAACGTTCAAAGAGGGAGAGGCTGCGCTGTTTTACCAGGGGGTCGGATAGGCCATAGAGACGGCCGTAAAATTGCAAATACTCCAACCCGCTCATGCGTAAATACAGCCCTGGTTGTTCTGTCAACATGCCAATGGAACGGCGTACACTATCGGCCTGTGTCACCACATCATACCCATTGACCCGCGCCTGGCCGGTGGTGGGGCGCAAAATAGCTCCCAACATACGAACGGTGGTGGTTTTGCCAGCCCCGTTCGGCCCCAGCAATGCCAGCAACTCCCCGGCCCCTACCTGGAGCGAGAGATGGTGAACGGCCGTAAACTCTTCAAAATTTTTGCCAAGTTGTACTGCTTCTATCATTTTGATGCCTTTGCCCTGCGTCCATGTTTGAACAAAATCCATCCTCCCATGAACAGCGCAATCACCAGCGAAACCAGCGTTGCCACCGCCATGTTCAGTTCCACCCCGCCCAATGTGACGGTGCGGCTATCCAGGCGGACGGTTTCTAACAAAATTCGGCCGATCCCATAAAAAATGAGATACAGCCCCATCAAATCGCCCGGCAGCAAGCGGTGAGCATACCGTTTGGTTATAGTTATTAACACCACAAAAGCCAATAAATTCCACAAAGATTCATAAAGAAAGGCTGGGTGAAAAGTACTATAGTCGGCAAAACCGGGCAGACGATAAATGGGGTCAATGGTGACAGCCCAGGGCAGGTTGGTGGGACGGCCGTAAAGTTCCTGGTTAAAAAAGTTGCCCCAACGGCCGAAAACCTGACCCAACGCCACCCCCACCCCGGCCAGGTCTGCCCAATCGAGCAGAGGTAGACGGGTGCGGCGAGTATAAATAACCAGCCCTAACAGCCCACCGATGATGCCACCATAGATGCCTAACCCGCCGTTGCGAAAATTGAGTAGCTCTGCCGGATTTTGGAAATAATCCCAGGGGGAGTGAATGCCAAAGGCTGCCATGCTGGGGGAGGGGGTGAGGACGTGGTAGAGCCGTGCCCCAATGAGGGCCGGAATGAGGCACCAGCCAACACCACTCCACACATATTCCGGGTTCCACCGTCGCCAGGGGGCATCTTGTAACCAGTTGCTCTGCATTCCTGGCAACTGTGCCAGGACTTCGGCCACTTTTTGCAAACCAGCCCGATTTAACCCCAACAGTTGGGCATCAAACCCCCATTGCAGCAGCAACGCTCCGACGGTGTGAATGTGTTGTTTGGCAAGAACGGCCGTAATTTCGGCTGGCAACGTCAAACTGCTCACGGTAATTTGTTGTAACCTGGCTGGAACCACCTGTTGAAACAGGGCTACCCCTCGTTCCCGCACCAATTGGGAAACCACATAAGCACCCAGGGCAATTCCGGCCGTAATCCAGATGCCGTACTGGTAGACATCCAGTCCCAAAATAGAAAAAGCCACCCGGCCGGGGGTAAAACCCGTTGCCAGATGATACCCGTACAGCCCGGCGCACAACAACACCCACAGCAGGATTACAATCCAATAAGGCGCAATGCCTCTTTTTGTCATTTGTTTGAAAAAACGAGTTATCAAGTTCACCCTTTCCCAAAAAAGTTGATTGGTCAAAAAATCTCTCTCACAGTGGTGTAAGAGTGGTGATTTTCTTCGATGCTCCACTGCGAGATTAAAGTTTATCATGCTTGGACGGGTTCATCACCTATCCTTTTGTAGCTGTTAATTGATCGTTTTGATTTTCCTATCTACAGTTAGTTGC
>CAZPEJ010000641.1:0-3359 GCA_964585465.1 uncultured Ardenticatenaceae bacterium | reverse complement strand
CGACTTCGCAACCGTTGGTGCAGTTTCTAACTGCTGTTCTTTTGCCTGGCGAATAGAATTCGCGGCAACAGAGGCAAAGTCCACCTGCGTGGACTGGAAACGGCCGTTTTAGTCGGCGTAGGCCGACTTCGCAACCGTTGGTGCAGTTTCTAACTGCTGTTCTTTTGAGTAAACAATCACCCTATAACATCCTTGATTATAGCGCAGTCGCAGGATGTAGGGTATGCTTCGGGGGATGGACGGTAACACCTCCCCCACAACCCAAACCTTATTTTCCCGGTTGGTTTTTTCTTTGTTCCGTTTCATTCCTTTTTGGGTCTTGGCTTTGGCAGTTACCCGCCTGTTGTATGAAACCTTTTTCCCAGCCCTGGCCTGGGTCGGACGGCCGTTTCCAGCCCTGCTCCTCTCTACCCTCTGCGCTCTTCCCCTCTCCCTTCTCGCTCCTCGCCTCTCCGCCTTGCCCTTGTTGCTCAACCTGCTCTACCTGCTCGACCCCGACGTAAACCTGACGAGGGGGTATCTGGTTCTGGCGATGGCGGTGTGGGGAAGTTGGCAGCTATCAGCGGTTAGCGGTCAGCTATCAGCTATCAGCGTTCAGCCGTCAGCTATCAGCTATCAGCTAACAGCTAACAGCTATCGGCTATCAGCTATCAGCTATCGCTGGTGGGTGGTTGTTTTGTTGGTGGGGATGGTGCCGGTTTATGGGTTGACGATGCCCGCAACGGTGGGGCGGGCAGATACATTTGAGTTTCAAGTGGTGGCGACAAACCTGGGCATTGCTCACCCGACGGGTTATCCGTTGTATCTGCTGCTGGGTAAGTTGTGGACATGGCTCATTCCGTTTGGGTCGTTGGCATGGCGGCTGAATGTGGGAACGGCCGTTTTTGCCCTGGTCGCCCTCTCTTTGCTCTACCTCACCAGCCTGCACCTGCACAAAACCCCATTACCAGCCCTGCTTGGCGCGGTGGCAGTTGGCCTCACTCCTACCTTTTGGAGCCAGGCCATCGAAGCCGAGGTATACACCCTGCACGCCCTGGTGGTGGCGGGAGTGGTGGGGCTGATGGTGGGGCGGGCACAAACGGGGAACGATTGGAAACCCCAGATGGGGGTGGCCGTTTTAATAGGGCTGGGGTTGACCAATCATCTCACCACCGTTTTTCTCATCCCGCCCGCCCTCTTGTTTCTACTTTTTACGCTTCAACCGGCCCGCCGCCAATCGTTCCTGGCCCATTTCCCCAAACTGCTCCTGGCCTTTTTCGTCCCGTTGTTGCTCTACCTATACCTGCCGTTGCGCTGGCAGGCGGTGAATGGGGAGGCGATGGGATTCGGCCGTTTTGTGGATTGGGTGGTGGGCGGCCGTTTCCAGGGAGCGTTACAACTGACAGCCTGGTTGCACGACCCAACCCGCTATGAAATCATCGGCCGTTTATTCCTGGATAATTGGGGCTGGTTTAACCTGGGGCTGATTCTGGTAGGGTTTTGTTACCTGCTCATCACCCAATGGCGCGTGGCCCTGCTGCTGTTTACCACCTGGTTTGGGTTCACCTTCTACGCCCTCAACTACTACGTGCCCGACGTAGCCGTTTTTCTTATTCCCGCCCATTGGCTGATGGGGCTTTGTTGGGCCAGTGGGGCGTATGGGATCGGCCGTTGGCAATTGGAAATCAGCAAATGGCGGCTCCGTCCCCAATCCCTCCTGCCCACGCTCCTCCTCCTCCCACTTCTAACGATGCTTCTCACCCATTGGCCTGCCCTCGACCGTTCCGACAACGACGGCCTCACCACCTGGGGCATGGGGGTGTTGCAGCTACCATTGGCCCCAGGGGCAGCCATTTTGGCCGATAGCGAAAAAATTGCCCCGCTTTATTATTTGCAACAGGCGGAGGGGATACGTCCCGACCTGGATATTTTGGTACTGCCCGATGAAACAGCTTACCGCACCGAGTTAGACGGCCGTTTAGCCGCCGGGCAAACGGTGTATCTGGCCCGTTTTTTGCCAGGGCTGGAGGGAATTTACCATTTGCGTTCGCTGGGGCCGCTCACCGAGGTCAGTTTGCACCCCCTGACAACCTTACCAGCCGATGTGGCTGCCGCAGCCAGCGGGCGCACCTGGAACGGTATCGAACTGGCCGGGTACACGGTGGAACCCCAGGCGACTATTGACCCATTGGCAACGGCCGTTACCTTTTACTGGCGCACCGCTCAACCCATCCAGCAAACCTGGCACATTTACACCCGGTGGCAGGGGCAACCCGCCACCAGCCAGCACCCGGCCAACAACTACTACCCAACGGTAGCCTGGGAAGTGGGGGAAGTGGTGGCAGATTTTCACCTGCTGCCCCATCCGGTAGCCCCTATGACGCAGACCTGGCAACTGCAAGCCGCTTTTGCCCCGCCCTTTACCCCACCCGATGCCCTGGTGTGGCAGACGGTGACTTCGGTTGAGTTACCACCCACACCCATGCAGGTTTTGGAACGGCCGTTTCGCGCCCAATTGGGGTCAGTCTGGCTCACTGGCTCCCAATTCCCCAGCCACATTCGCCCGCAAACCCCGCTGCCCCTGTTGCTGGCCGGTTATGGCGGGACAGGGGAACTGGTTCGTTTTCAGCTTTCAGCTATTAGCGGTCAGCCTTTGGCAGTAACCAGTGAACTGTCAGCCTCGCTTCTCGCTCCTCGCTCCTCACTCCTCGCCCCTCCCTTCATCATGCCACTCACAATGCCGGGGGCTGAAAACGGCCGTTATCAACTCACGGTGACAGTGCCGGGGGAACTGGCGTATTGTGGCTGGCTGGCGCGGGCAAACGATGGTTGTGTTTTGGGTGAAGTGGAGATTAGCGGTGTACCGCTGCCGCCCACCGCCCACAACTTTGAGGATAAAATTGCCCTGCTGCAAACAGACCTCCCCGTCACCCAGCTACAACCGGGGGGGCTGCTGGATGTTACCCTCTCCTGGTTAAGTCTGGCCCCGGTGAACGAAAATTACACCGTGTTTGTGCAGGTGGTGGATGCCAACGACCGCCTGGTGGGACAGGTAGATGCCTGGCCGCGCCAGGGCACTCACCCTACCAGCCAGTGGCAGCCGGGGGAGGTGGTGGTAGACCCCTACACGGTGCAACTCGACCCGGATTTGACACCTGGAAATTACCGGTTGTTGGTGGGGTGGTATTTGTTGGGCACGTTACAGCGGTTACAAGTGGTAGATGGGGCAGGAACGGCCGTTAATGACAAGGTAGAAATTCCAGGGCTACTGTATGAACCGTGATGGTTATACTGCTGAAAGGGGTTAGAGATTAGAGATTGGAGATTGGAGATTAGAGATTGGACAATCTCTAATCCCTAATCTCCAATCTCACAATACC
>CAZPEJ010000640.1:0-3366 GCA_964585465.1 uncultured Ardenticatenaceae bacterium | reverse complement strand
AGGAGGTATGAAAAACAACTGGTGGATGAGGGAACGGCCGTTAATCCTCCCCAAGAGATTGGTACCCTTATTGTGGCTTCGGCCAAAACCACGGCCGACTGGTTTCCGCCTGATTTTCACGAGCGAATTGAAACATTCCGGCGAGAGATGCTCGCGTCTAGTGTGTCAGTTTTTATTGAAGTGAAATTGGTGATTATTAAAGAAGTCCAATTGTGACAATGGCACCCGACCTTGATCGATCAAGCTTCCAGAGAGTGAATGATGATGCGCCAGATGACTGTCTTCCTTGATTCTATTTTCGCCAACGGCCGTATTGCTGGCTCGCTTGGAGATGCACCGATCATTGTTTCAAATGGTGTAGGAGAGGACTCGATAGCGATGTTGGTGGAACTGCATCGTTTGGGCATCCGCCCAGATGCAATCGTGACAGCCCTGGTGGGCCGGGGGTGGTTTGGGAACGAACACCGACGATTTTATGATTATTTGCCCGTGATGGAGGCGTGGTTGGCGCAAATCGGATTCCCTGCGCCAACTTATGTGTGGTATGAGATGAAAAAGCAGGCCAAGCATTATAACTACCTGAGCCTGGCGGGGAATTGTCTGTCTAATCGGACTCTACCCTCCATCAGCTTTCGGAGGAACCATAGTTGTAGTTTGAAATACAAAGGAAGTGAGATTGACCGATGGGTAACACAGCGATATGCGGAGCGTCCGTGTTACCGATTAGTTGGTTACGATTTGGGTGAGGGCCATCGAAATGCCTCCCGATTTTCTACCAGCACAGAAAATAAATCACGTCAACATGACGTTTATGTATACCCCTTGCAATTGCTAGGCTTGGATCGTGTAGGTTGCCAACAGGTGATTATGGATGCAGGTTTACCGATGCCAGGGAAATCCTCATGTGTTTTCTGTGCATCAATGACACCAGGGGAAATCGATCAACTTTGGCCGGAGGAGCTTTGGATCATTGTCATCCTGGAGGCCAATGCCTCGCCAAACCTTACTGTAATAAAAGGGCTGTGGGGACACGCGGGGCGAATGACGGATTACATTGTGAGGCGGGGGTTGTTACCAAACGACCTGGTGGAAGAGGTCTGGAATAAATGGTCGGCGGCGGAGCGGCCAACCGAACTTCGTGAGAATCCCGATGCTATGGCCGATGAAGTTTTATTTGGTGAAGTAAAGCGGTTAAGTGACCTTATCAAATCTTATTTACTTGATCGATCAAGCTGTACAACGGCCTATTGACTAGGCTGGTAGGCGTGTGACGATGCCTGCTAAGTCTATTTTATAGGAGGTTAAATATGTTTGATGATTTGTACCCAACCCCAAACGGGGTAATTGACAAAATGTTGGAGCCGTTTACCAGGCGGTTTGGAGTTAATGGTGAACGTGTTACCACGATGCGAGACCCATATAAGGTGCAGATATTGGAGCCGTCGGCCGGAAAAGGGAACATCTGTGATTATTTGGTGGATGTCATCGGGTTAAGGAAAACCAACATTTATTGTATTGAGTTGGATGTAGAGTTGTCTTATATCCTGACGCAGAAAGGCTATCGGGTTATTGATAGCGACTTCCTGGCATACAACGGGAAGTTGGACTTCGACCTGATTGTGATGAACCCTCCGTTTAGTCGGGGGGTGGATCATGTCTTGAAGGCGTGGGAGATATTGCGGGGCGGGTGGATTGTTTGTTTGTTGAATAGTGAGACGGTTAAAAATCCTTTTACTGAGAAACGAAAAGTGTTGTTGAATTTAATTGAACAGTACGGCCGCGTGGAGCATATCGGCCAGGTGTTTAAGCAGTCTGAACGTGAAACGGATGTAGAGGTGTGCGTTGTATGGCTGCAAAAAAAGCCCGACACACTCGATTTTGGGATGCCACCGGTTGAACATGATGTTAAGTTATCGGATGAGGCGTTTGTGGCTAACCCGTTGGCGCATTTGGATATTTTGCAATCGTTAGTGGATCAGTTTGAAGCGGCGCAGGCTGTTACTGCTCAAATTCATGAGTTAAGGAAAAAGAAGGCGTTTTACCTTACTGGACTGACCTCCCGAAGTTCGGGTAAGCCGTTGTTGGTTGAGGAGAAAAAGGCTGAATTGAATGATGAAATCGCAGAACTAAAAAAGGAGTTCTGGAACCACGTTTTTTCGGAAACAAAGTTGGGGCAGCAAGCAACATCGGCTTTTCGGGCGAAGATTGATGCTTTTATAGAGCAGGCCCGGAATATGGCCTTTAATAGACAAAATATCTTGGCGGTTTTTGACCTCTTTATGCATAACCGGACAACTATTATGGAGCAATGTATTTGGAGTGTGTTCGAGCGAGCAACAAAGTATCACGCCAAAAACAGGCTGTATGTAGAGGGATGGAAAAGTAATTCGTCTTGGAAAGTGAATCGAAAAATTATCTGGCCGTATGGGGTGACGTGCGAGATGTATTGGCGGTTGCCTTATCACAACGATAGTTTTTTGGAGGATTTAGACAAGGCTCTTTGTTGGGTGGCCGGGTTGAAGTACGATGCGATTACCCGAACTGACGTTGCCATCCGTCGCCGGTGTGATGAGCTGAATAAACCGCGTTCGCTTGGTGTGTATAGCGACCCAATTTCAAGTACCTTTTTTGAAATTAGATTTTTCAAGAAGGGGACGATTCACCTGACTTTTCTGGATAACCAGGTTTGGCAGGATTTTAACGAGGCAGTTCAAAAGAACTGGCTTGGTGGGTTTGAACGATAATTTATTTGTTTGCAACGTCCGTATCTGGCGTGGACTGGATACGGCCGTTTTTTGGGGTGTTCTAAATGTTTTCCCTCTTGACTAGGTTGGTCGGTTTTTAGAATTTTCAAGGAGATACGAGATGACAACATTGACCAAGACGATTCGCCCGCCAGATGTGCTATGCCCCCAGGTGGTGCAACTGTTGGAATCGGATGTGGTTTTGGTGGAAAAGGATGGATTCTTTCGTACACCTCGCTCTGTTGTTTTACGGATGTTGGGGTTATTTACTCGCCCTATTACTCGTAATTACAACCTGGATAATGAGTGGGTGCTGGAGCCTTCGGCCGGGGATGGGGCGATTGGGGATGTGTTGGTAGAGAAGGGTGTGCCACACGGCCGTGTTCATGTCTTTGAGCGGAATGCGAAGCGGCGGGCTATCCTCGACCGCAAGAAGTTTTGTGTGGTGGGACATGATTGTTTGTTGTATCGGCCGCAGACCAAATACAACTTTATTGTGATGAATCCCCCGTTTGAGAACCAACAAGACATAGACCATATGACACATATGTTTTGGCATTGTCTCGCCCTTCAGGGGGAGCTGGTGGGCGTGATGGCGGAAGGGGTGTTTTTTCGTGACAAT
>CAZPEJ010000639.1:0-3367 GCA_964585465.1 uncultured Ardenticatenaceae bacterium | reverse complement strand
GTGAGTTCTGGTTTTTTGTTTTTTGGGTGCAATATAGTGACATCCAGTGGCAACGCTAGAAACATCACTAAGTAACCCTGTTAACCCAACAAACAAAAAGTTAGCCAACCCTTCCTCAAAACCACAGGCGGTAATTGCCTTGCGTAGAAATAACAAATCGCGCAAAGTTGACTCCTCAAAACATTTTAGTACCAGTTCGGGGAACTCTGTTTCCAGGAGATAGCTGCCATTTCTGGCCTGTTTTTCAATGGTTAACCTTTTTTCAAGTGTGTGGAGAGCTTCACGTACCTGTTTTCGTTCAATGCACCAATTTAGTTTTGTTTTGGCAATGCGAAAGACAAAAGGATGAGCCTCTACACCGTAAGAATGAACCCCCCATTTTTTAGCTGTCACATTAGTAGTGCCAGAACCCATAAATGGATCGTATACCACTTGCCCGGCCCGAACGCCATACTGGGCAAAACTTGATTCAACTGCTTTGTAGGAAAAACCAGCAGGATACGTAAACCAGTTATGGATGGGGGCTTTCAGGCTATCCTTGAAAGTTCCCCACTCCATCTGTTCGTTAGGGGGTGGCAAATCGGCCGTTTCTGAAAATAACAATAACTGTTTCAAGAAACTTCTCCTTCAAATACCATTTCCCGATTATAGCTTCAATCGGTATAATCCACACATGCTATACAACGCTACCTATCCTTTCCCACTATCCCACTATTTAGGAGATGTACATGGCTGAGAAAGTAGACACTATTCTGCACGGCGGTATGGTTGTCACCATGAATGAACATTACGATGTTTTTGTGAATGGGGCCATTACGATTCGTGGTGAACACATTACGGCCGTTGGCCCGGCCGATACCATCCTGGCAGCTTACCAAGCAACAGAAATGGTCAACTGCACCGGGCAGGTAATCATCCCTGGGCTGGTGAATGCCCACACCCATGTTCCCATGACCTTGTTGCGTGGTCTCAACGACGATTTGCGCCTGGACGTATGGTTGGGCTACCTCATGCCCCTGGAACGAGAATTTGTCAACCCAGAATTTGTCAAACTGGGCACCCGTATCGCCTGTGCCGAGATGATTCGGGCGGGTGTCACCACGTTTGCAGACATGTACTACTTTGAGGAGTCCATTGCCGAAGAAACGGCCGATATTGGGATGCGTGCCCTCCTGGGGCAAACCGTTCTCGTCTTCCCCGCCCCCGATGCCGAAACCTACGAAGATGCCCTGACTCTCTGCCGCCGCTTTATTGAACATTGGAACGGCCACCCCCTCATCCAGCCCGCCGTCGCCCCCCACGCCTGGTACACCGCCACCCCCGACCTCATGCGCGCCTGCGCCGACCTGGCCCGCGCCTACAACGTGCCCCTGCACACCCATGTGAGCGAAACCCGCCTGGAGATGACCAATTGCCGCGAACAACACCATATGCCGGTTGTTCCCTGGATTGCCAAACATGGCATTCTGGAAACCAAACTGCTGGCAGCCCACTGTGTTCACCTGGACAAAGGAGAAATGTTCACGCTGAAAAAAGCTAAAGCTGGTGTAGCCCACTGCCCCACCAGCAACTTAAAACTGGCAAGCGGTATTGCCCAGGTGGGGCAGATGTTGGAAATTGGTCTAAACGTTGGTGTTGGCACCGACGGCCCGGCCAGCAATAACGACCTGGATATGTTCGAGGAGATGCGCCTGGCGGCTCTGTTAGCCAAGACGGCCAGCGACGACCCCACCGTGTTACCTGCCCGTCAGGCGTTGGAACTGGCTACTATCAGCGGGGCGCGGGCGGTGCATATGGGGCATTTAACAGGCAGCCTGGAGGTGGGCAAACGGGCCGATTTGGCCCTGGTGGAGATGCACGGCATCCATAACCAGCCCCACTTTCACCACAACCCAGATGCAGTGTATTCCCGCCTGATTTATGCAGCTAAAAGTGGGGATGTGTCCCATGTGATGTGTAACGGCCGTTGGTTGATGCGCGACCACACCTTGTTGACCGTAGACGAAACCAAAGCCAGAGCAGAGGCGGCGGCAGTGGCAACAAGAATTGACGAATTTGTCAAAGATCGTGAATCCAGCCCCTATAACAAACTTGTACTCCTCTCTGGAATGCTGCGCCAGGAAAGTTTTGAAGTACAGGTCAAAATTCAGGTCAACGACAATACCCCTATTCTGGCTTTGCTGGCGGGTGATACCTTTGAAATCAGCAAATTTAACCATTACAAACAGTATGACCATTACTTTTTGTTCCAGGGTAACGACCCCTACGCCGCCCGCTTACGTTATCGGGAAGATGAGTTTTTGGATGAAAAAGGGAATGTGTCCCAGGTTCGCACTCGCCTGACCTTGATTGGTGAAAGTGACCGGCAGGAGTTTCCCAACGCGGTACAACTTTCTCGTTCCCGTTTTCTGGCAACGGCCGACCGCAGCCTGCGTTTTTACCGTGAATACTTTGCCCCGGCGACGGAACTGGAAATATGCAAGGATCGGTTGCGCTGGCACATCTTGTATCAGGAAACGGATTTTGCAGTAAACCTGGACAAGGTGTTGACTCCTGACATCCCTGGGTATTACCTGGAACTCAAAGCCCGCACCTGGTCTCGTGGGGATGCCGAGCGAAAGGCCCGGTTGATGGCTGAACTGTTACAAATTTTTGGGGTGAACCCGGAAACGGCCGAAAGAGGGGAGTATACCGAAATTGTGAGTCGGAATGAATAGCAGGGGAAACAGGAAACGGCCGTTCCTGTTTCCCCGGTTTCGTTACATGCCAAAAACAGATTGGAACTTCATCACAGAGTTTAAGTCCCCTTCCACTTTAACTTTTCCAGACATAAAAGCCGCCATCGGATTCAATTTACCGCTGGTCATATCCACGTAATCAGCAGCCTCCATCCGCACAGTCGCTTTGGGGCTGGCAGCCGCCCCGGTGTGTACCTGGCAAGTACCGTTCGCCACTTCTACATGCCAATCTCCCCCACCTTCCCCGGTCAAAGAAAATTGTACCGTTGCATTAAACCCGGCTGCTTTATCTGACTTAAAGCGGCTCGCCATGTTGTTAAAAATATCTACTGCGGTTGTCATTTTGGAAATCTCCTTCACTGTTAATTTATTCGCTTCCTGTTTATGAAGCAGTGCGTCATGGGGAAAGTATAACAATGGGCAAGAGGGTGTCAAGAGTTCCCCATCCGCGTGTAGGGTTTATCTGGTAGCCGCGATTTCCTAATCGCGTTTTCTCAGACGCGAAAAGGATTTCGCGCCTACAGTCAGGGGTAGCGGTGGGTTTGTAGCCGCGATTTCCTAATCGCGTTTCTCGGACGCGAAAAGGATTTCGCGCCTACAGTCAGGGGTAGCGGTGGGTTTGTAGCCGC
>CAZPEJ010000638.1:0-3371 GCA_964585465.1 uncultured Ardenticatenaceae bacterium | reverse complement strand
CAACAACACCCACTTCGACACCACCCGCGCCCATGTGGAACATGTTGGGGCCATCCCCCGCGACCTGGTCATAACCGAAGGGCGACAACCACGCCTCATTTACCCCTTCAAAGGCAATATGGATGTCAACGCCCTGGAATCCCTCATTGCCGAAGAAGGAACAAAAAACATTCCCGCCATCATGCTCACTGTCACCAACAACTCCGGCGGCGGGCAGCCTGTGAGCATGGCAAACATCCGTGCTGTCAGCCAGATAGCCCGGCGGCATGGCATCCCCTTTTTCCTGGATGCGTGCCGGTTTGCCGAAAATGCCTGGTTCATTCACATGCGCGAAGAGGGGTACAGTGACAAATGCCCGTTGGAAATTGCCCGCGAGATGTTTAGTTATGCCGATGGTTGCACCATGAGTGCCAAAAAAGATGGCATGGCAAACATTGGCGGGTTCCTGGCCCTCAACGACGACACCCTGGCGGCGCAATGCCGTAACCTGGAAATTCTCACCGAAGGGTTCCCCACCTATGGCGGCATGGCCGGGTATGACCTGGAAGCCATCGCCCAGGGATTGTATGAAGCCCTCGACTCCCACTACTTGCGTTATCGCATTCGTTCAATCGCCTACCTGGGGGATAAATTATCGGCCGCTGGTGTGCCCATTGTGCAACCCACAGGCGGCCACGCCGTTTATCTGGATGCCCGCGAAATGTTGCCCCACATTCCCCCACTGCAATACCCCGCCTGGTCACTTAACAACGCCTTGTACTTATTGGGGGGCATTCGCGGGGTGGAAATTGGCACGGTGATGTTTGGTTTGCAGCCCGACGGCCGCGAACAACCCGCCGCGATGGATTTGGTGCGTCTGGCCTTCCCGCGTCGTGTGTACACCCAGAGCCATGTGGATTATCTGGCGGAAGTGATTTTGCAAACATTTGCCCAACGGGAACGGTTGCCGGGTTATCAAGTGGTGTGGCAGTCCCCCGCCCTGCGCCATTTCACCATCCAATTACGGCCGATGGGGGAGATGTCATAGATAGTATCGGGATTAACTGTATGTCGCGCAGAGCCGTAGAGAGTCTTTCCTCCCTGCGCCCCCGCGCCTCTGCGCGACAAATCTTATTTCCGATAAACTATCATGGTTATTGCGTAATAGCTCTCAATACACAATTCGCCATATGTTTCACCTGTTCACCACATCCAGATAAAACAACACAAAGTACCCCGCCAACAGCAATAGCCAGCCAGCCAGTTCCACAAAGTTGAAAAAACGCTCCCAGGAGACGGAGAAGTTATCCTGAATGATTTGGACGATAGATTCCAGGTTATCTAGCTTCTTTTTGATAATGTTTTTCCATTCGTCCAGATAAAACTCGTCCTGGATGGTGCGGTACAGTTTGGCGGTGTACCAATCACCAATGAGCAACAGGTTTTGGTCGGTGCGGTCAAAGTTGAGCATCAACGACAGGCGTTGTTCAATCACTTCGCGCAGTGCATGACGCGAGGGATTGGGCAACAGGGAGGGACGACTGCCCTCATAAAAGTTGTCGCTGATGCGCTCCAAACTCTGCTCAATGGCTTGATCCAGCAGGCGATAACTGAGCAACTGGTAGTTGCCAATTTTCATCAGTTCAATTTCTGATTGGTAATCGTTTTTGGGGGCAAAGACAATCGCCCCGTCCCAATCTACCAGCGTCAACTCCTGGTCGGAGTAACGAACGCGGGAAAGTAACACGTCTTGGAGTTCGTCGGGGCTGAAGGTGGTGCGTTCGGAGCGCATAAACCGGGCCAGAGCCAGGGCGTTGTGGCTGATAAATTCGTCGGGGGTGCCTTCGATGTTTGGCAGGATAAGCACAGCGTACTCTTCGTACAGGTTGTTGTTTTGGTATGTTGGGGGGAGGAGTTGTTGGCGCAGGTGGGTTTCGATTTGGTTTTTGCGAGAAACGGCCGTTCCCCGCAATGGCTCTTCTAATAGATAAGAACATTCCACAATCTGCACCAGGTTGTCATAGACCTGATGGTGAAGGTGGACAGAAACCCCTTCCAGTTGCACGGTTTCCTGGGATATGGTTTGGACTTCAATGTCTACGGGTTGAAAATAGGGGGCATCTTTGACGGTTTCATCCTCTTTCAGACCTTGAATTGGTTGTTGTGGAGTGGGAGAAACGGCCGTTTCTGAGTGGGGAAACACCAATAAATAAAAAGCCTGAGCCTGATCCCTCATTTTCGTTTACGTGGTTTAGCCTTGGGGCGAAACGGAAGATACATCTTCATTTTTTCAGTTAATTCAACAGCCTGGGCATAATTGTCAATCATATTCACAAGTTTACCAGTGACCTGTATCTATCCGCAAAGGTTCAGTACATTTTCACACACCAAACAGCTATTCTCTGGCATAATGTTCCAGATTTGTATTTATTCAGGTGAAATTTGGCACACGGAGAGACACAAAAAACACGGAGTGACAGAAAATAGGAGTCTTTCGGATTTTATGGGATTTGCTGTGAAACGTAAAACGTGAACGTTCTATAGTCACATTTCACACATCACGTTTCATTGGTTGTCAACTCCCTGAATTCCCAAAGAGCCAAAGTTTTGATTTTTACCTCTCCGCGAATCTCTGTACTTTCTTTTTGTGAAACTTTGTGTCCCTGATAACCATTCAATCGAGAAGGAGGAAAACCCTGTGCATCGTTTACATCTTTTTTATACTGTTTTGTTCATTTTTGTTTTCACCCTGGTTGCTTGTAACGGCAGCCCGACAGAACCGATTGCCACGCCGACTTTGCCAACGGTCGTGGATAATACATTAGTTTTGGGGGATATTTCTGATGAACCCGTGGAGACGATTCGTGGGACACAACCGATGGCCGATTATTTGGCGGCCAATCTGGCCGAATTTGGCATTACAGCAGGCGAGGTAAAAGTTGCCCCCAACCTGGAAACAATGATCCAGTGGATGGCAACGGGTGAGGTGGATATTTATTTTGACAGCCCATACCCGGTGTTGGTTATCAGTGAGCAGACAGGGGCGCAACCTGTTTTGCGCCGGCTGCGGTTTGGTGTTTCTGAATATCACTCCGTTTTTATCACGCGGACTGATTCCCCGCTGACCTCTACGGCAGATTTGCCGGGGCAGATGGTGGCATTTGAGGAGATATTTTCTACCTCTGGTTATTTTTTGCCCCTATCCTTTTTATTGGAGAATGGGTTTCATCCAGTGGTGAAAGAAACATCGGATTCGGCCGTTTCTGCCGATGAGGTTGGGTATGTGTTTAGTAGCCAGGATGATAATACGGTGCAATGGGTCATTAGCGGCCGGGTGCCGGTGGGGGTGATTGATAACGTCTCTTTCGGCCGTTTGCCCGATGAAACCCAGG
>CAZPEJ010000637.1:0-3385 GCA_964585465.1 uncultured Ardenticatenaceae bacterium | reverse complement strand
TTCACGTTTTACGTTTCACAGCAAACCAATCCGAAAGACTCAAACTTTTTTACTGTTGAAAAGAGATTCTATGCCCAAATACCTCTTTGTTCTTTGCCCGCCCTACTCCGGCTCTACCGTTTTGTGGAAACTATTAGCCACCTCGCCCAACGTTTCCTCGTTTGAACAAGAAGGCCAGTTTCTCGACTCGGTTCATGAAGTGATGCGCGATCCCTGGAATGTGCAAAAAACATTTCCCTGGGAGTTCATCAAAGGCGAGTGGGACAAGGTGTGGGATTACAACAAACCCATCCTGTTAGAAAAAAGCCCTCCCAACCTGGTCAGAGCCTTTGAAATTGAAAAGGTTTTCCAACCCAGCTATTTTATTGCTCTTAACCGAGACCCCTACGCCTTTTGCGAAGGGTGGTCACGGCGCATCAAACAACCTCCCCAAAATGCCATTCAATTTTGGATAAAATGTGCTAAATACCAGATTGAAAATATACAGGGGCTAAAAAATATCACCTGTTTGACTTATGAACATTTTGCCAACAACCCGGCCGAAACCACCCAACAACTCCTGGAATTTATCCCAGAGTTACAATCTCTAGAAACACACGGCTCTTTCCAGGCCCAAACCGTCTCTGGGTATCACTCCCAACCCATCACTAACCTCAACCAAATCAAAATAGATCTGCTCTCCCCCAAAGAACTGGAACAAATCAATAACGTCCTCAAAAATTATCCCCATTTGATGACCTATTGGGGGTATCAATACGTTTACCCCACCCCGGAGCATCGCAAACGGCATTACAAAGCCTTCCTCACCCTTAAATTCCAGCGTCTATCAGGGCGTTTTCGCCGTTTCTTGCAACGTTTTGCTGGCGACAAATAACTATACTATTGTCTAACAATAACTCCCGTTTTTGTTCGTAGTAACCACCATTTCTGACACGTTCACAAAAAATCGGGGGCAAAGGTGCCCTGGTAAACGGCCGTTACACGCCCCACCAATATCACCTGCCCACGCTCGTCAATTTCCACCTGCACATCCCCCCCAGCCATTTTGACAGTCACCGGGCTGCGGCAAAACCCCGCCTGGCAGGCAGCAGCCGCCGCCGCACAGGCAGAAGTGCCAGAAGCCAGCGTATACCCGGCGCCCCGTTCCCAAATCTCAATTTGAATGGTGTGGGGGTTTAACACCTGTACCAGTTGGACATTGGTGCGTTGGGGAAAAACATCGGCCGTTTCCAGGCCAGGGCCAACGGTGTGAATAGCCGTCAGGGGAAGGTGGAACAAAACAAAATGGGGGTTGCCAACTGAAACGGCCGTTCCGCGATACGGCACTCCTGCCACTGTCACAACCTTTTCCACCCCATCCACACTCACCCGGCCCATGTGCAAAGCCAGCGTTGTCGCGGTTTCGTCCAACACCTGCACCGGTACCAGCGTCTCGTGAATCACAATGTCAAAGGAACGGCCGTTCACATACCCCATATCCCACAAATAACGGGCAAAAATCCGTAACCCATTCCCGCTTTTTTCCGCTTCGCTGCCATCAGGGTTAAAAAACCGCATCGTGCGCGAGTGCGGCGCATCGGGCAGCGGGCCGTAACAAATTCCATCTGCCCCCACCCCAAAATGCCGATGACAAATCAGTTGAATCCGGTGCGGTGTCAGCGGCAATAAAAAGTGGGCCGGGTCTATCACCACCATATCGTTGCCCAGGGCGTGATATTTGTGGAAGTTCATAGGCGGGGAAGGAAAGGTTAAAGGAAGTTACCGAGACTCTTTGGGAACTCAGGGGGGTGATAACCAATGAAACGTGATGCGTAAAACGTGAACGTTCTACGGTTACGTTTTACGTTTCACGTTTCACAGCAGACCCCATAAAATCCGAAAGATTCGTGACGGATTAGAAAATCTCTAATCTCCAATCTCGACAACTCCCTGCAAATGGGAGTCATCAGGAATGAACACCGGGGTGGTTTGGGTGTTGATCAGCCGCACATCCCCTTCACACACCACCGAACGGCCGAAAATGAACTCCCCCTGCACACTGAAACGGGAACAGTGCAGCAGAGAGGGAATACCCGTCGGAAAATGGGTTTCCAACTGGTGAATAAATTTGTAAAAGGTCGGGTCTAAGGACACCACCAGCCCACCGTATGTGTGGCAAGGGTTGGGCACCACACGGTAATCGGGCGTGAGGCAATAGGCATCGGAGCGAATCGCCAACAAATCTTCGGTGCTTTTCACCGGGGCAAAACGGGAACGGGGCACACGGATGGCCTGCGCCCCAGAAAACACAGCAATGGCTGACCCCATCGCCGTCTCTAGCTGATACACCGGGGTGGCGTGTGGGTCACGGGGATCGGCCGTTTTGCCATTCCGAATCAGGGGTAACCCAAGGTGGTATTGCCGTTCTTGTAACACCTGGTGCAGGGTGGGCAGGTGCAACCACAGATTATTGGTATTGAAGTATTTGTGATAGGTGATGTCCTGAAAAACGGCCGTATCCTCTTTGGCACATTGCGCCGATTCGCGCAAAATCAACTGTCCATCCAGGCGGCGAGCCAGATGCCCCCCTTTCCGATCCATCTCTGTGCGGTCAGCCACCTCCATCATAAACGGCAGGTGATGATGGGCCATGTAACCTAAAATAGCTGGGTCAATTACGGCTCCCAGGTTATCCGCATTCGAGACAAAAGCGTACTCATACCCCGCTTGTAACAACGCCACCAATGTCCCGCTAGTTACCAAAGCGGTGTAAATGTCGCCGTGCCCCGGCGGGCACCACTCCAATTCGCGGTTTTCCGGCCAGGAAACCGGGGTTAAGTCTGCCTGGGTCACTTTAGGGGCCTTGTGCTGCAAAAAGTCGTGGGGCAATCCCCGCTGCAAAGCCGGGTATTTATCGAAAATAAAAATGGTTTCGGCGTGGGTGGCAAAACTGTTCATTAAAATCAGCGGTACATCGGCGTTGATCACCTGATGGGCAATGATGTCCAAAAAGGTAAGGTCGTCCTTCACCACCAGCAGCGATTTAGCTTGTTCCAACCCCATTCCCGTGCCCAGACCACCGTTGAGTTTGATAACGGCCGTTTTTCCCAACACCGCCTCCCCAACTTCCGCCAACCAGAGTGGGAAAGTCTCCCTGTCCGGCAAATCATCCACAGGCTGAATCGAACTCTCAGCAATCAACCCCGTCTGCCCCGCCAACAACTGCTGGTAATAATGGGCAAACGTCTCAATAAAAACAGGTGGCAGCCCCTCCGCCGTCATACGGTCGGCAAACGGAGCAAATTGTGCGGGAAATGTGTGCATGTGTACCTCAAAAACCTGCTTAGGAATGCGGATTAAATAACCTACAAGAGATTAGAGATTGGAGATTGGAGATTGAACCAAT
>CAZPEJ010000636.1:0-3394 GCA_964585465.1 uncultured Ardenticatenaceae bacterium | reverse complement strand
ACATTGCCAAAGTGAATGGCGAAACAGCCAAAAAGATTTTGGAACGTGTGCGAGCAAACCAGTAAAGTGGAGGCATTATGGAACATAAGGTTTTTCTCAGTGTGGGCAGTCCGTCTAATCAGACACAGGAAAATTTTGTTAAAGCAGTCGAAAACTACCTGACTGCCAACGAATTGATCCCGCAAACGGTGGGGCGTACCTACTATTCCAGTTTACAACCGCTAAAAGCGGTAGAAGAATTGTTAAAAGAGTGCAATGGCACCATCATCCTGGCGTTGGAACGTGCTTACCTGGTTGAAGCGATTGACCGCCGCGATAGCCCGAAACAGAAGAATCTGAACGGGCTGAAATTGACCACTCCCTGGAACCAGATTGAAGGGGCCATCGCTTATGCCAATGGGCTGCCGTTGTTGGTGTTGATAGAAGCAGGGGTGAAAGATGATGGGTTGTTGGAGAAGGGGTATGATTGGTATGTGTTGGAAATAGATATGAGTTTGATGCCGGATAAAGACCCGCGATTTGTGGGGGTGATTGCGGATTGGAAAAAACGGGTGGCCCAGTATGCTGCCCGCAAGACACAAACCAAACCAGTCCAGGAAACGGCCGAATCTCCCTCATCCGCCAAAGGAACGGCCGAATCTCACTCACCCTCTGCTCTTACCCCGCCACCTCCCGCCACCAACACCGCCCTGATACGCCGCAACCTGGTCTCTGCCCTCAACGATGATGAACTGGCCGATGTCTGTTTTGACATGAAAGTGGATTATGACGGCTTGCGCGGTGACAGCAAAAACGCCAAAGTGCGGGAACTACTGGCCTTGTGCGAAAGAAGCGGCCGTTTACTGGAGTTACTCACGATTTGTCGGCAAATTCGGCCGAATATTGAGTGGGTCGAGAAGTGAAGCGTGAAACGTGAGGCGTGATTTGTGGTTCATAAGTGGTAAAACCAGTACAGTTTTTTATCAGGTTTTTGAAGAGACATTTGCTCTGGTAATCCTTTACTGATTACTGAATACTGAAAACTGCTTACTGATTACTGGGTACTAATCCTAGTGGAGGTGTAACATGCCATCTCCTTTCCCTGGAATGGATCCCTATGTTGAAAACCATGACATATGGGAAGATTTTCATACAAATCTAGCTGGGGAGATTCAAGCTCAACTAAACCCACAACTCCGCCCCCGTTACATTGCGGCTCTGGTTCCACGCATCACCTACGATGAACTATTTGTAGAAACAGTTACTCCCCATACTATCAAACCTGATGTGAGCATTGTGCAACGAAGCCAACAACCCTGGGGTGGAACGGCCGTTTCTGTTGCCCCGCCTCCTCTCACTGCTGCTGTTATGCAAGAGGTGCCTGTCCGACTGGTTTCCGTGGAAATCCGGGAAGTAGCCACAGGCCGATTAGTCACCGCCATTGAGATTTTGTCCCCTACCAACAAAAAACCAGGACACGAAAACTTTGAGGAGTACCACGAAAAAAGGCGTAGCCTGATGCGAAGCACCGCCCATTTATTGGAAATAGATTTGCTGCGCCAGGGAAAACGGTTTCCCACTATCACCCCGCTACCCGATAGCCCTTATTTTGTATTTCTCCATCGCGGTAGCGGTTCGCCCCAGGTAGAAATCTGGCCTTTATCCTTTCAGCAAGCTGTTCCCGCCGTCCCCGTCCCATTGCTCCACCCAGACCCCGATCTCCCCCTGGATTTGGGTCAGGCGATACAAAATGTGTATGACAAAGCAGCCTATGATTTACGAATCAACTACACCCAACCACCGCCAAAACCAGACCTGACACCTGAACAAACCGCCTGGGTAGATACCTTGTTAAAAAGTGTTGGTTTACGGGTATAACATGAACACAGAGCCATCCGGTCAACTATTACACAATTTGGTGCTTTTCGGCCGTTTATTACGCGCCCTCGGTTTGGATGTCAACCCCGGCCGGATGATTGATGTGGCACAGGCGTTAGAATATGTGGAAATCGGCCGTAAATGGGACTTCTACTACACCGTTCGCAGCCTGCTGGTACATGACCACCACGATATACCCCTCTTTGACCAGGCATTTACTCTTTTTTGGAAAAGACCAGCCGAGCAGTACATTGAACTGGGATTCACTCAAGGGTTGCAAAAACAGAAACCTAAACCCATTGTTGTGCCGCCGGGTGTGGTGCCAGATGCACCACCCACCAGTGAACCAGAGGATTCCCAGGAAGAAACACAAACGATCCTGGAAATAACCCGAACCTACAGTCAGCGCGAACGGTTGCGGCGCAAAGATTTTAGCGACCTCACCCCCGACGAAGTGCAGGCCGTGAAACGGTTGATGGCCAAAATGGTGTGGGAATTGGGACAACGGCGCACGCGCCGCGCCCGGCCGGGCGATGGCAAACGGCTGGATTTGCGGCGAAGCCTGCGGCGTAATTTGCGCTACGGTGGCGAATGGCTGGAGTGGCCGCGCCGCGAACCCAAATGGAAACCCCGGCCGCTCATTATCATTGCTGATATTAGCGGCTCGATGGAGCGATATACCCGCCTGTTGTTGCACTTCATCTATAGCCTGACGGCCGGGTTGGAGCAGCAGGTGGAAGCGTTTGTGTTTGGCACCCGGCTCACACGCATCACCCGCGAACTGCACGGCCGGGAAATTGACCAATCGCTCAAGGAAGTGTCCCAAGCTGTCACCGATTGGGGAGGGGGTACACGCATTGGCGAATCGCTGAAAACATTCAACTTTCGCTGGGGGCGGCGGGTATTGGGGCGCGGGGCGGTGGTGCTGCTGATTAGCGATGGCTGGGACAGGGGCGATCCGCAATTGCTGGGGGATGAGTTGGGGCGGTTACAGCGCAGTTGTCACCGATTGGTATGGCTGAACCCGCTGCTTGGCTCGGCGCAATATGAGCCACTGACACGGGGGATGCAAGCTGCTCTGCCGCACATTGATGATTTTTTGCCGGTTCACAATTTAGCCAGTCTGGAAGATTTAGCCACCCATTTAACGGGATTAGTGGATGGAAAACGGCCGTCTCGCTCTGCCACCACCTTAACAGGGGCAGCTTTTATCAGCCAGAAGTAAAAAAGGCATAAGATTCACGTCAGCCTCTTCAAGATGCAACCACAAAACACACCAAGATTTTCTCTTTGTTTTGCGCCCTTTGCGTTCTTTGTGGTGAAAAACGATGCAAATAGCCTTAATTTCTGATATTCACGGTAATCTGACGGCTTTTGAAGCCGTTTTGGCAGACATCACCCGTCGGCGTATTCCACAAATTATTTGCCTGGGGGATGTGATAGCCTCTGGGCCGCAACCGCGCGAAGTATTAACACGGTTGCAGATGCTCCGATGCCCGGTGGTGATGGGGAACACGGATGAGTGGATGCTGAATCC
>CAZPEJ010000635.1:0-3403 GCA_964585465.1 uncultured Ardenticatenaceae bacterium | reverse complement strand
CGGCTCATTGGTTACGAACTACGTCCACCCCAGCCTGCCTCGGCCGACCTGACCTTGTTGTTTGATGAAAACAGCATAGAAATCATCACCATCAACCCCAATACCACCTTCCAAACCAGTGCCAAAACCACTGGGGCCGTGCAGTTCCAATACATTCGTGAACCTTTAACAGTAGACCTGGGTACCCTGCCTCTCATCCTTCACACTGATGGCAAGTTGTACAAACTGTTTGAGCCTTTACCGGTGACACAGGTGGATTCGGCCGTTTCCAATGAAGTGCTTGGCTCCTCCGATGGCAGCCCCAGTCAGCGGTTTACTCTTTCCCAAAAGCCACTCATAGCGGGTTCACTGGTGGTTAGTGTAGATGAAGGGGCTGGTTTCCGTACCTGGCAATTGCAGAAAACACTCCTCTATAGTCAAGCCACTGACCCCCACTATGTGGTACGACGCGATGAGAATGAGATCGCCTGGGTGGAATTTGGTGACCACAAATATGGCACCCCCCCCCGACGTGGCCGCAACAATCTCACAGCTTCTTACCTTGTCGGGGGTGGTACCAAAGGGAATGTGCCTCCCACCCTCATCAACAAAGCGGTAACGGCCGTTCCTCAACTCAAATTGCTCTTTAACAAACTGGCCGCCACCGGTGGGGCCGATGCTGAAACTTCAGCCGAAGCAACCCTTCATGGCCCGCAACAGTTCCGTGCCATGGGGCGGGCCGTCACCGCCCAAGATTATGAGTTTCACGCCAAAGCCTTTGGTGTTGGCAAAGCCCGCGCCCGCGCCACTGGCTGGAACCAGATTGATCTGTTTGTGGCCCCCGTGGGCGGTGGCTACCCCAGCAGCACACTCAAGGAAGATTTGCGACTGTATTTTGAAGAAAAACGCATCCTAACCTCCATCGTAGAAATTCAGGACCCCATTTACGTAGCTGTTTTTATCGAAGGCACCCTGGACGTGGAAGCATATTACTTTACCAAACAGGTGCAACAACAGGTGGAAAACGCCATACGCGATCTGCTGACCTATGATAACGTAGGTTTTGAAGACCAATTGTACTTGAGCAAGATATACGAGGCGATTGAAGCCATTGCAGGTGTGGCCGGGGTGAATATCAGCCGTTTTGCCCGTTCCGATTCCCTTACCCAGCACCCGGCCGATGGCACCTTACGTTTTGGGTGGAATGAAATCCCCCAGGCAGGTTATACCCAGGGTATCTTCTTGACCGCTGTAAAAGGAGGTCGCCTTGTTAAATGAGATCACGGCCGAAGCAGACATTCATGGCAACCGGATTGACCTGGAACTGACCTGGATAGAAACACAGGCGAACCGATCCGCTTTACGACTGTTGCGCCGCCGCCGGGTTTACCCGGTTCACGTCACGGATGGCCTGGTGGTATTAGACCTGGTTGACCTGTTTCAGCAAACCAGCCAACCCTGGGAACGGGTAGAACGGGTACACTACCTGGCTGTTAATGCCGTGTCGGAGGGGGGGCTACCTCTGGCAGAAGTGGTCTTATACTACCCAATTGTGGCCAATCCGCCTACCCAGGCCAGCATCCTCATTTACAACCCTGCTACCAACCTCTACCAACAGGCAAGCTGGACAGA
Source organism: uncultured Ardenticatenaceae bacterium (assembly GCA_964585465.1). Classification (GTDB taxonomy): domain Bacteria; phylum Chloroflexota; class Anaerolineae; order Promineifilales; family Promineifilaceae; genus CAZPEJ01. Next base: position 1,792 of record CAZPEJ010000635.1, on the reverse strand, counting down.
AGTAAGTCGTATCGCCACGTTACCACCTGATGTACCCTGGCAAACGGCCGAAACCGTGGAAATTTTTGCTACCCCCGGCGGCGGCCCCGAACAAATGGTGGCTCGCATCAATGTTTCCTCCAACCAATTTGAGTGGCAAACGGCTGGCCTGCTCGTTGAATTTGATGAAAGTCACCCCGAAACAATCACCACCACTATTACCCAATCCACACCAGAAACATTTGCCGTCCAATTTGACACAACCGCAGGCAGTATAGCCCAACGCACCCTTCTTTTGACCGAAAGTTATAATCCAGATACTGGCGATTGGCAACGCCATATCATCTTGCAAGACAAAGCCCTGACGGCCGAAGTGGTTTATTATTACACCTTGTTTGCCCCAGATACCCTGTTACCAGGGAACTTCATCACCGACATTACCTGGCGAGCCTGCGCCATGGCTACCGGCCGCTACGGTCTGGCGGAACGGCTATACCAGTTGTTACCAGCCGTTTATCGCCGCTACGACGAGCCAGCACCGGGTCAGCCCGGACAGGGAGAATTGCGCCGATTTTTGGAAATTTTTGGCGCAGCCCAAGACCAGGCGCGCAGCCTGGCAGAAGGGTTGCGGGGGCGGCATGACGTGTTACATGTCAGGGGAGACATGCTACCCTACCTGGCACGTTTGATTGGCTGGCAACCCGACCAGACATTAGATGAACTCTCTCAACGCCACGATATTTTGTTCGCCCCAGAGCTATACCAAACGGTGGGTACACTGCCCAATATCCGCGCCCTGGTGAACCGGGTAACAGGTTGGGAGTGCCGGGTGAAGGAGTTTGTACACAATGTTTTCCTCACCAACGCCTGGGAAAATCCAACCCTATGGGAAATTTGGGGGCAGGTACATAATGGGGTGAATTGGGGGGCGGCTACCCCTGTGACCCACACCGATGGTTACGACGGCCGTCCGGCGGCCGTTTTAGACAACACCAACACACTCTGGCTTTTCTGGCACTCAGATAGAAGCGGTCGGCGGGAAATTTGGTTTCAGCGACAAGGCGGGATAGACCCCCAGCCAGTACGGGTGAAACAAGGGGCCACCGATGATACGCCCCTGTCCACCTACAGCGACGAGTATCCGGCTGTTTTGGCCGATGGGGCAGAAATTTGGCTATTTTGGAGTTCTAACCGTGAGGGAAACTGGGAAATTTGGAGCCGACGCTACAATGGTGGCCCCACTGCCCTGCTGCGTTTAACAGACCACCCATCTGATGACCGCTACCCAATGGTCGTGCGTTTTGGCCCCGATACCTGGCTTTTTTGGCAATCGAACCGACGCGGGCCAACAGACATCTGGGCGCGGGTGTATGATGGGGTTAGTTGGGGGTTGCCCATGCGTATCACTACAGCCATCTTGCAGGACGAAATGCCAGAGGCGGTGGTGGATGGAATCGGCCGTCTTTGGCTTTTTTGGAGTTCCAATCTGGGCGACCGGCGCAACATTTTTGCCCAAACCCTGGAGGCGGGTGTATGGAGCCTGCCGATGCCTATCACCGCGGGGCCACAACGGGATGAAGCACCCTCGGCTGTTCTGTGGAATAACCGGCTGTGGTTATTTTGGCACTCCAATCGGGACGGCCGTTGGCAAATCTGGCAACAGGTTCACAATGGGATACAGTGGAGCGATCCCGTTCAACTCACGACCCACCCGACAGCCGACCAGGAGACAACGGCAGCTGTAGACGCGGCCAATCAATTACGTCTATACTGGCACTCCCAACGACGCGGTGATTGGTACAAATCCCGTACC
>CAZPEJ010000634.1:0-3404 GCA_964585465.1 uncultured Ardenticatenaceae bacterium | reverse complement strand
GTGGCAGTTGGGGTGAGTGAGCAGAAAGACCACGCAAGGCGGAAAATTGTTTGCACATCGATGGGTCTTGCGCGCATAGGCGCTTGGTCAAAAGACACAAGCGCGGCGTGGAGCTTGGGGTTTGGGGTGAGTGAGCAGGAAGACCACGTAAGGCGGAAATCATTATTAATTGACAGCTGATACTTGCTAAATAAGACATCTTTGCCTGTCAAAAAAACAATCGTTCTTTTTATCCGCCATATGAGCATGCAGCACCAGCCTTTCAGTTTTCAACGCCCTTTGCCTTTACAAGCAATCAAAATCCCTGTCATCGCGCTATTCGCCGCTTTGTTGTTTTTCATCGGGGGCGTGCAGGCCCAGGTCAACCCTTGGTCGCCCGTGCCGATCAGCAGGGCCCTGGCCAAAGTAGATTACACCCCTGATCTGCCAGACCATGAAAAAGGCGCCCTCCTGGAGCTGGATGTGCCAACCATGCAAAGCCTTGGCAAAACTGCCCGGCCTGAAAGTGTGGGCATTCGCAGTGCCACAACCACCATAGATTTACCACTACCTGATGGCAGTTTCCAGAAGTTTAAAATCTGGGAAAGCTCGCTGATGGAATCAGCTTTGGCGGTAAAATTCCCGGACATAAAAACCTATTTGCTAAAGGGCATCGACGACCCCTATGCGCATGGACGCATGTCTGTAAGCCCGGATGAGTTCGGCGCATTTTTTACGTCGCAGCAGTTTGGGCAGGAGGTACATATCCGAAAGGTTTTGAAAAACTCCGCTTCTATCTACCTCAGTTATTGGGGCAAGGACGACCCTTCCTTACAACATCCGATATCATGCCTTTGGGAGGGCCCAGGCACGCCCGACCACACGACGCACAAAGGCCTCTTGCCAGGCTCGAACGAGACGGGCGATGTGTTGCGCGTTTTCAGGCTGGCCATGACCATTCCGGGGGCTCTTTCAGAAGCATATGGCTGGACCACCAAACCGCAGGCAATGGCCGCTTTGGTGGCATTTTTAGGCCAGTTGAACGTCATTTATGAACGGGATTTATCCGTTCGGTTTGTGCTGCCCGCCAAACAGGACAACATCATCTTTGTCAGCGCGGCCAACGACCCCTTTACAGCCTTAGGCGGTGGAGAAGCAGCCAACGAGAATCTGGCGGTGGCCAACCAGCTCATTGGCCAGGAGGGTTTTGATGTGGGCCTGATTTTCGTCACAGGCGCTTGTTGTGCTGCCGGTAAACCAACGATTTGTGGCGATTACAAGGCGTTCAATTTTAGCGCATTTTACAGCCTGCGGGTGACGGCCCACGAAATCGGACACCAATTTGATGCCGACCATACCTGGACCAGTTGCGGGCCATCGAACAATGGCCAATTTGGTACCAATGAATACGGGTCAGGCACCAGTATTATGTCTTACGCCAACATCTGCGGCATAGACAATATCCTGCCTGTGGGCGATGAAAACTACTTCGGGGTTTATTCACAAATCCAGATGTCAAACCACATCAACGCCCAAACCTGCTACAAAACACTCGAAACGGGCAATCACATTCCCACATCTTCGGTGCCGGCAGGAGGCTTTTACATTCCGATTTCAACGCCTTTTGAGCTCGTCGGCGCTGCCAGTGATGTGGATGGAGATGACCTGACCTACTCCTGGGAACAAGTCAACATCCGGAACATTGATTTTACTGCGTCCAACATTTCCATCCAAACACCCCCTGTTCCGGCGGATGGGAATGTGCCCATTGCCCGGATTTTCAACCCATCTACTTCCCCACGCCGCACGATTCCGCAGCTTCCCGATTTGTTGTCCAACACCGCGTCGGTAAATGAACGCCTCCCAACGTATTCGCGCAACATCAAATACCGGATGTTTGTGCGCGACAACCATCCAGGCGCAGGCGGCACGACACACCAACAGGTAAGTTTCGAGGTAGATGGTACGGCCGGTCCCTTTTTGGTCAGCACGCCGAACACTTGTGTGACCTGGCAAGCGGGCAGCAGTCAGACCATTGGCTGGGAGGTGGCCAACACGGACAATGCTACGGTCAATTGTCAACAGGTGAAAATCAGTCTTTCCCTGGATGGCGGCTACCATTATCCATACGTTTTGGCTGCGAACACGCCCAACGACGGCTCTGAAACCATCATGCTGCCTGCCGGGATTTGCTCGAACAAATCCCGCATCAAAGTAGAAGCGGTTGGCAACATTTTTTTCGATGTTTCCAATCTCGATTTCAACATCGAAACCAATACCACGCCCATTGTAAAAGCCAATGCTTTGCAACTGGATGGCATAGACGACCAGGTAGAAATTCAGAACGAAAACCTGGGCAATTTTGGCACTGGCGCCTTTACCATCGAAATGTGGGTACAAACCACCGACAACAACTGTGCGCTGATCGGTAAACGCCCTGTCTGCAACTGTGACAACTTTTGGAACTATTTCATTGACAACGGACGCTTAAAGGCGGAGTTCTCCACTTCGAATACTTGCAGCAACTATCTGAACAATACCGGTTCAAACAACACGCTGGCAAACGGCGAATGGCACCATATCGCTTTTGTGCGCCAGGGAACAAGCCTCCGTTTCTATGTAGACGGGGTGCTGGACCTGACACTGTCGTCCAATCAGGATTTCAATAACCCAGCAAAAATTAGCCTGGGCAATATCGTGTGCGGTGGTCAAAATTTTGCAGGCAGCATGGACGAGATCCGTATCTGGAATATTGCCCGTTCTGCCACTGAAATAAATGACAAGTTGAACTGTACACTGGTGGGCAACGAGGCGGGTTTGCTCGCATATTATCCGGTGAATGATCAGGAATGTGGTACCTGCTCTGCGGGCTCCAACACATTTCTTGACATCACGGCCAATGCGAATCATGGATGGTTGCAAAACGGTGCCAATACCAGCCTTTCAACGGTCAATATCATGGATTGCCCGAACTGCGCCAGCGGGGCCGTTTCGATTGCAAGCAACCCTGCGGACCAATCCGTTCCGGTAGGTGGTACGGCCACTTTTACCGTCCTGGCCACTGGCAACAACCTGTCTTACCAATGGTATCGAAGCACCAATGTCGGCGCTTCGTTTTCAGCAAAACCTGGGGCGACCATGAATGAATACAGCGAAACCGTTACCAGCAGCGCACAGAATGGTTGGCAGTTCAAGTGTTTCATCTCAAACGGCTGCGACCTTAAATCCAGCAGCACAGCCACGTTGTCTTTCCCTTGCCCACCCCAAATGCTGAGCAGCATTACAGGCCCTGAAAGCCCTTGTGTGAACAACTACCACACCTATTTTGTAAGCCCTAACCCGAATATTGTTTCCTGGAACTGGACGACTCCCCCAGCTTGGTCAGTGACGAATCTTGGCAACATGATTTTTGTAAAACCAACGAC
>CAZPEJ010000633.1:0-3410 GCA_964585465.1 uncultured Ardenticatenaceae bacterium | reverse complement strand
CAATTATGTGGGTGATGGCCTCCGCGATGCCCTCGACCCACGTCTTAAGTTGTAAATCTGATCAGTTTAGATTAAAGAAGAGGCAGGGCAAGTGGAGAACAATAACATTCTTGAAATTAAGGGACTGAAGACCCAATTTTTCACCGAAGGTGGGGTTGTCCAGGCTGTAGATGGTGTGGACATTGTGGTTAAACGCGGTGAGGTGTTGGGGCTTGTTGGCGAATCGGGATGTGGGAAAAGTGTCACCTCGCTATCCATTATGCGTTTGATTGGTCAGCCAGGGAAGATTGTGGAGGGGCAAATCATTTTTGATAATGAAGATTTGCTGGCAATTCCAGAATCTCGAATGATGCAGATCCGTGGCAATCGGCTTTCCATGATTTTTCAACAACCGCAAAGTTGTTTGAATCCCGTTTTTCGGGTTGGGGAGCAGTTGGCTGAGGTGTTGTATATTCACCAGGATTTGGGCAAGGATGCCGGGGAAAAACGGGCGATTGAGTTGCTCAGTATGGTGGGTATTCCTGAGCCAGAATCTCGTGTGAAGGCTTTTCCGCATGAGTTGTCGGGTGGGATGGCGCAACGGGTGATGATTGCGATGGCTCTGGCTTGTGTGCCGGAGTTGTTGATTGCTGACGAACCAACAACTGCTTTGGATGTGACGATTCAAGCGCAGATTTTGGATTTGATGCGGAATTTGCGCTCCAAAATGGAGACTTCTATCATTTTGATCACGCATGATTTGGGGGTGGTGGCGGAAATGTGTGATCGGGTGGTGGTGATGTATGCGGGGAGAATTGTGGAAGAGGCTCCTGTGCTAGAGTTGTATTCTTCATCGAAACATCCTTACACGACTGCTTTAATTGGTTCGACTCCGATTTTGGGACAAACGGCGAAAGATTTGGTGACGATTCCTGGTTCTGTGCCAAATTTGGTGGATTTGCCGCCGGGTTGTAAGTTTTCGCCGCGTTGTGTGGAGCGGGTGAAACACAATTTGGAGATTTGTTCTAAAGAGGAACCAAAATTAAAACTGGTGGCCCCGAATCATAAGGTGCGTTGCTGGTTGTATGAGTGAGAAGGAGGACTAACTGATGGCGGACATGACACAAAAAACAGACAGCAACGGCCGTAATTCAGATAAACGTGTTTTGGTTGAGGTCAAAAGCCTGGTGAAGTATTTCCCGGTGCGGGCAGGGTTGATGCAACGGGTGAAAGCGTGGGTAAAGGCGGTAGACAATATCAGCTTCTTTGTGTATGAAGGGGAGACTTTTGGGCTGGTAGGAGAATCTGGCTGCGGTAAAACCACGATTGGCCGAACTATTTTGAGATTGTTACCAGCTACTTCGGGAACCGTCACTTTTGATGATCAAAATCTTTTTGATTTGAAGGCGACCGAACTAAAAAAGATGCGCCGGAACATCCAGATTATTTTTCAAGACCCCTACTCTTCTCTCGATCCTCGTATGCCTGTGGGTGAAAGTATTGCTGAAGGGTTGCGAGTTCATACCAATAAAAATTCACAAGAACGGTATGATGTGGTGGTAGAGATGTTGACGCGGGTGGGGATGCGGGCGGAACATGCGCGGCGGTACCCGCACGAGTTTTCTGGTGGGCAACGGCAACGTATTGGGATTGCGCGTGCGTTGGCATTACGGCCGAAATTTATCGTTTGTGATGAGCCAGTTTCCGCATTGGATGTGTCAATTCAGGCACAGGTGTTAAACATTCTTAAAGAACTCCAGCGCGATTTTGGCCTGACTTACCTTTTTATTGCCCATAACCTGAGCGTGGTGGAACATTTTAGCGACCGGGTGGGGGTGATGTATCTGGGTAAGATGGTGGAGATGGCAAGTCGGGATGATTTGTATGCGGATCCCCTGCACCCATATACCCAGGCGTTGATGTCTGCTATTCCCATTCCTGACCCCACCTATAAACGGCAGCGTGTGATTCTGGAAGGGGAGATTCCCAGCCCGTTGAATCCGCCCTCTGGTTGCCGTTTTCATACCCGTTGCCCGCTGGCTTTTGATCGCTGCTCACAAGAGGAGCCACCTTTTAAGGATTATGGCAATTTGCATTACGCAGCGTGTTGGTTATTGGAGGGTGGGGAGCGCGGGGCCAGCAAATTAACACCAGACAAATTGGTGAAGAGTGGCCGGGCGCATCTGGGATAAACACTGGTTGACCGACAGATTTAATCATTGAATGGTTACGGCAGCGGATGAAAAACGGATAAACGGATAATACTCGATACCCATCCGTTTATCTGTTTCTATCTGTTGCTTGCATCGGATGAAAAGCGGATAAACAAATAATATCGGCAGCCCATCCGCTTATCCGTTTCTATCCGTTGCCCGTTATAGATGAAAATAACATTTGTCAGTCAACCAGGGGGTAAACATCATTTTGGATAGCCATTTGAGAAAACCTTTGTGTTGAGTGGCTTAAAGTTTATAGAGATCGTTCCTAATTTGGTAAAAAGGTCTGCTACAATGGCAGACCTTTTTAGATTGCGGTGATCTTTCGGGTGGCGTAAGATAACCATGTTTTATAAATGGTTATGTTTCGGGAGAATAGATGATGTGGCTCGATTTTGGACGGGATATTTGCGGGGATTTGCAGGCGGCTGAAAGGCGGGAATGGTTGGTGACCAATGGAATGGGTGGGTTTGCCTCTGGAACGGTTGCCGGGCTGCTGACACGGCGGTATCACGGGGTGCTGATGGCGGCTTTGAAACCACCACTAGGGCGAACGTTGTTGGTGGCAAAATTGGATGAAACGGCCGAATATGATGGCATTTACCCGGAAAGCGGCCGTTTTTACCCCTTCTTTAATAATCGTTGGGCCAGTGGGACGGTTGAACCCAACGGCCACCACCAGCTAAACCGTTTTCACCTGGAAGGAACTACTCCCGTCTGGACATTTGCCTGTGCGAATGCCTTGTTGGAAAAACGCATCTGGATGCAACCCGCAGCCAATACCACCTACATCCAATACCACCTCACCCGTGCCACTGGCCCATTGACGTTGGAAGCCAAAGCTTTTATCAATTACCGCGACTACCACAGCACGACCCTGATGAATGAGTGGCGGCCGAAAATTTCCCCGGTGGATAACGGTTTGCACTTTTCGCTGTTTGAAGGGGCTGTGCCGTTTTATCTGTTTAGCGATAAGGGGGAGTTTCGGCCACAATTTGATTGGTATGAGGATTTTTTCCTGAGTATTGAGGAGTATCGGGGGCAAAATGACGTGCAAGAAGATCACCTGTATGCGGCTTTGTTGCGGGTGACATTGCAACCGGGGGAGTTTTTGACGGTGGTTGCCAGCACGGAGGCCGCACCTAATTTGAATGGGGAAGTGGCCTATGCCGAACGGCAGGTGTATGAGGCGGGGTTGTTGGAAATGGTCGGGGG